>JANXQG010000067.1 GCA_025356915.1 Planctomycetota bacterium
CCCTCTTGGCCCTCTATGAAGCCGCCCGTGTGGCCGAAACCGGCCAGATCAGCCTCACCATCCGCCGCGAGACCTGGGAACGCGTCCGCACCTATTGGATCAACAACCAGCGCGACGATAACGGCTCCTGGGGCTACTACAAGCCGATGGAAGGGACCGGCAGTATGACCTGTGCAGGTATTGTCTCGCTGGTGATTGCCGGCGACGTACTCCACGAGCCGGACGCCAAAGTGACCGGTAACCAGATTGACGGCTGCTATCGGGCACCCTCGGAAGACCGGGACCGGATCGACAAGGGGATCGACTGGCTGCGGCAGAACTTCACCGTCCAGGCCAATCCGCCAACCAAGACCACCACGACCTTCGGCAGCCGCCTCTGGCATTACTATTACCTCTACGGGCTGGAACGTGCCGGCCGACTCACCGCGCGGCGCAAAATCGGCGAATACGATTGGTATCGCGAAGGGGCCAGATATCTGGTCCAGACCATAGGCACCGTCGTCTCGCGAAGTTCATGGAAAGGAAGCGGCCACGCCGAAGACAACGAAGACATCGCCACCAGTCTAGCCTTGCTCTTCCTCTCCAAGGGACGTTGGCCCGTGCTCATGGCCAAGGTGCAATATCGCTCGCAAGCCCAACCGCAGGGTAGGGACATCGGCTGGAATCGCCACCGCAGCGACGTCGGCAACCTGACGGTCTATGTCGAGTCGCAATGGCGGCGAGAACTGACCTGGCAGGTGATCGATCTGCAAAAGGCCTCGGTCGACGACCTCTTGCAGGTGCCCGTTTTGTTCTTCTCCGGCGGTGGCAATCCGTTGCCGGAGAGCGAAGAAGGCCGCGAGAAATTGGCCGCCAACCTGCGCGACTACATCGACCGTGGAGGATTTATATTCGCCGACGGCGACAGTTGCTCCAGTGAGTTCGACAAGCCCTTCCGTCAACTCATGGAGCTGGTTTTTCAAAAGCCCGAGTATCGCTTCAAGCCGCTCGACGCATCCCATCCGATCTGGATTGCCGACCAGAAAATCCCACCCGACCAGGCCCACTTGCTGCTGGGCATCGACTACGGCTGCCGGACGAGCGTGGTCTATGCTCCCAGTAATCCGCCCGGCGATCCGAAGCCGTCGCTGGCGTGCCTTTGGGAGTTGTCGCGCGGCGGACAGCGAGCCAGCTATAGCCCGGCCGTGCAGGAGAAAATCCAGGGCGGCTTGGCGATCGGCATCAACGTGCTGGCGTATGCCACCAACCGCGAGTTCAAAGAGAAGGACCTCATTCCCGAGACGGTCGTTATCAAAGGGCCTACCGACAAGGTCCAGCGAGGTAAGTTCGCCGTCGCCAAACTCCAGCACCCCGGCGGTTGTGATGCCGCGCCCCGTGCCTTGGCGAACCTGATGGAGGAAGCCGGCCATGACTTGAACATTCGCGTCGAGACGCATCCCAAGCTCATTGCCATGCAGGATCCGGCCTTGTTCGATTACCCAGTTGTCTTCATGCACGGCCGCAATGTATTCCGCCTGACCGATGGCGAACGGAATGCCTTGCGCGATTATGTCCAACGGGGCGGGCTGTTGTTTGCCGACGCGATATGCGGCAACGAGGCTTTTGCTGAATCGTTCCGCCGCGAGATGGGCCTAATTTTCCCTAAGAACCGCTTGGAAAACATCTCACCCCGCGATCCGATCTGGTCGAACAAGTATGGCGGTTCCGATCTCACGAGCGTCATGCGTCGCGACCCGCAGCCGGACCGGCCCGGCGAGCCGCTGAAGTCCACCCTGCGGCGCGTTCCGCCCGAACTGAAGGGCGTTCGTTTTGGTGACCGTTATGGGGTGATTTTCTCGGAATTTGACCTGAGCTGTGCCCTAGAGAAGCACGATTCGATGGAATGTCGCGGCTACACCCGTACAGACGCCGCTAGAATCGGACTGAATGTGCTTCGATACGGGATGCAGCAATAAACAGTTCGAGCCAGCATTGAAGCGATCGGAGGAATACCTGTGGGGGTGGTTGTCGATCAGCTTTTGGCCGAGGCGAATCTGGGTACGCCGGGAGTCGACTGGACGCTGCGAGACCCCATCAATTCGGTTCGCGACGTGGCAACCTACGCCAGCGGGACGACGACACGGGTCGATCATCTGGCCTACGACGCCTTCGGCAACATGAAGATCCACGCCAGAGCGGCGGATCTGTTGTTTCAGTTCACGGTCCGGATGCACGACGAAAAGACCGGCTTGCTGAATAACACCAATCGGTGGTATGATGCTGCGGTCGGCAATTGGCTCAGCGCGGCTTTTCCGCGTTATCAAAGGTACTCCAATCGATCCGTCATTTCTTCGGCGGTGAACGTCTCGACCAGCGAAAACAAGCGTCGAATCTTCTCGCCGATAGAATAGCGCTGGCGCGGAATAACGACGATGCCGGCATGGTGTCGGCCGGCGGAGAGAAACTCTTGGTGCAATCGACAGAAGTGCTCGACGTTGAGCGAGTACAGGACACGGCCTTCTGTTGCGGCAAATTCCAGTTGCTCCTCATCGGTTTCCTCCCCACGGCTCGCTCCCAGAACCGTCAGCACATCCACCTCGCGTTGATGCAACCCCTCCATGACGGCATGTTCGGCGGCATCTTCATCAGCATAGAAACGGATTCGGCTCATCGCTGCCTCGATGCAGCGATGTCTTTAGCGAATCGCTCTTCGACAACGGCTTCCTGAGCCAGTTCCTGGTCGAATTCAGCCTGATGCGCATGATACCATGCAAGTACGGTGTAGATCTCGCTCAGCGTCCGTTGCGGATAGTGGTCAATAATCTGCGGTGCGGTCAGGCATTGCTTATACAACGTAACGATCTGATTGACCGTCATTCGCGTGCCGTCAATGCGCAGCCGCCCACCGCAGATGCCGGGGGTCCGCACCAGAGTCGTTTCCAATACCGTAGGCATGCGCAAAGTCCTTGTGCCCGAAGGTCGTTTTCGTCTTAGTATATCTATTGTAACAGTCGTGGGCAATCTCAGCCACAGAAGAATAACCACACAACCGCAACGAGTACGGCCAGCCCGGCGGTTATCCAGCCCAAGCGAGCAAGGCGCCGCCGAGGGGCCGAAGTAGCCGTGCGGCACCCTGGGTGCGTGGCGGGAATCACTCCGACGATGGGCACGGGCAAGAGTGCCTGCAATTCGGCGATGCTCGATAGGGCTGGCTCCAGTGAGGCCCCTAAGGAGATCATTCCCAGACCGATGATCGAGGTCACCGCAGTCACGAGGGCCTTGCCGAGAATTGCCGCGGTGTCACGAGGCGGCACCGGCGGCGGTGGCAATGGTTCAGCGGGGAGGATATCGATTTGCAGTTCCTCGCCGCGCGCCGTGAGTGCGGCACGCTCAATCGCTTGGGCTTGCTGCAAGTCTCGTTTCAACGGCTCGATCGCCTGCTGGGCGGTCTGGACTTCCGTGGCTGTGGGTAAGTCGGATGGCAAGGCGCTGGGTGGAGATGCGGCGAGTGACTGCTGCGCGATCTGAGGCGAAATCGAAGCCATCTCGCGACGCACATCGGTAATTCGCATTTCAATTTCCTGTACGGAAGGATGCAACGGCGTGCGTTCCAACAGCAAGTTTTTTCTGCGATCCTCGAGGTCCGCCAGACGGCGACCGATTTCCGTCCAACGTGGGTTTTCAATCGCTACAGGCTGCGGCGCAACCGGCCGGGAGTTCGCCACTGCCTGGAGACGTCGGTCACGGAGCAACTCAAACCGCGTCTGAGCCTCGGATGCCTGGCGCTCCGCTTGCCGCAATTTTTCCTGTCCAGCCGAATAGGCTTGCTCGGTATGTAGCTTCCACTCCGCACGACAGGCCTGCGAATAAGCCGAGGCCACGATATTCACCAGCGGCACGATGGTTTCGGCCGGCTGGTTGCGCAAAGAAATTGCCACCACGGTCTGTTGGCCGGACCGCTGGGCCTCCATCGACAGATTCTCGCGGACCTCGGGCTTGGCCTGGACAAGGATCTGCTGCCAGGCATGTTGAACTGCGAAGCCGGGGTGGTGTACACAAACTTTAGCGCTAGCCTGAGGTAGGACAGCGACCTTCGGCGGGCAATAGCTGAAGGATTTCCAACTGTAGGTAGCCATGGCTACCGTAAGAAACAAAGCTCCATAGGCCAGCTTGGGAAGCCGCCATGGAGAACTCTGGCGAACGGTTGTCGCAGGCTCGGATGCAAAAATCGGCATCGTTACTCACCCTTTGCAAGAATACAGCGGCTCACCTCTCGACATCGACGGATATTGGGCCGAAAAATGAGCAGGGGGTGGTAGTTTCCTCAATTTTCCACAAAAACCCCTCCGATGATGGGCTGGTAACGAATAGGGTAGGATGTCGAATAAAAGCAACCACCCGCCAAGATGCCAAAACTGCTGTAGGTCAGGCTTTCCAGCCTGACAGTGAA
>JANXQG010000082.1 GCA_025356915.1 Planctomycetota bacterium
CGCCAGCAACTACAGCCCCGACCAGCCGGCCCGCCGTTCCAGTCGCCAGCCGTAGGGAATGATCGCTGGTAATTTTAGGTAAAATTGGAATTAACAGCCAATTCAGCTACGAGGCACACTGCGGAAACTTGCTAGAATGCGTAGGGGTGTGCGTAGGACGCTTGTTTGCACGGCGATCATTGCTGAGAGATAGCAGGACATGATGGACGCAGACTTTGTGTTTCCCGAGTTTCGGCTAAGCCACGAGATGGTATTGGACCTCCAGCGGATGAACCCCTGGTGGGAGGGCCATCCTCTACCGCTTCTGCCCGATACAAGACGCCACTTGGTTGGCACGATCCATAAACGGCTTCAACTTCGATTGGCGCCTATCGTGGTCGTTCGCGGTCCTCGTCAGATTGGCAAGACCACGGCCCAGTTGCACGTCCTTCAAGACATCCTCAACCGAGGAGTTCCACCCAGGAACATATTTCGCGTTCAATGCGATGAGCTTCCCGAGATATCGTCGCTTTCCGAGCCGCTCTTACGGCTCGTGGATTGGTTCGAGAACACAATACTCAAGAAGACGTTGAACGAAGCGGCAAAGCAAAAAGAACCAACTTATTTATTCTTCGATGAAGTGCAGAATTTGAAAGACTGGGCACCGCAGTTGAAATCGCTGGTGGACAATTCGACCACCCAGGTGCTGGTCGCGGGAAGCTCTGCTTTGAGGATCGAATTGGGGCGAGACAGCCTGGCGGGGCGGATCAGTACGATTGAGGCCGGAGTCCTGTCATTAACGGAAATTGGGATGTTTCACGGATTCGCCGTGGGGCAGCCCTTCCTGGTTGACAATGGGTTGGACGCGCTGACCGATGCTGACTTCTGGAGGAGCCTGCACACTCAGGGCCAGGAAAATCAAGCGGCTCGCGACCAGGCTTTCACCTGGTTCTCCCAAAGGGGTGGATATCCACTGGTTCATCAGCGTGCCGACGTTGCCTGGGGCCCGTTGGCCGACCAACTGAATGAGACGATCATCCGTCGAGTTATCGAGCATGATCTTCGTGTTGGCGACCGTGGCCGGAAACGCGATGCACAACTGCTGGAGGAGGTTTTTCGTCTGGCTTGCCGATACATCGGCCAATCACCCGGATTAACGGTTTTCGCCCGCGAAGTACAGCGGGCGTTGTCCGCGAATGTCGGGCCACGGCGAATCGGTCATTACTTGCGATTCCTTGGCGATACGCTGCTATTGCGTCTGATTGAGCCGCTGGAAATCCGCCTGAAACGAAAGCGAGGGAACCCCAAGATTTGCCTGGCGGATCATGGCTTGCGTGCGAGCTGGCTCCAGGAGATTGTGCCACTGGATCGTGAGGGACTCGCTGCCAATCTCCATCTCACGACGCTCGCCGGCCATATTGCCGAGAGCGTGATGGGAGCCACTCTCGCAACAATTCCGTCGTTGGATATTGCGCACTTGCCGGCAAGGGGAGGCGAGCCGGAAATAGATTTTGTCCTCACGATTGGAACCAAGCGGATTCCGCTAGAAGTGAAGTATCAGCAGAGTATTGATCCACTCCGGGACACCGAGGCGCTGCGGACCTTCATCGAGAAGGCCGTCAACAACTCGCCATTTGGCCTGCTAATCACCCAGTTAGATGAAACTGGAGTGAAGGATCCGCGTATTGTGGCGATGCCGCTTTCAACATTCATGTTGCTGCGATAACGAGATTTGACAGATCAACAGTTGAGTCGTGGACCACCTAAATGGAGTTTTTTGTCGCCTCGGTATCTTCAAGTCAGGGGCCGTGGCCGTACTCGTTTATGGCCGCAGCCAAGGAAGAAAAGCAGGCTGAATTCCTTGTTTTCGAACAGTTCCCTTAAGGAGATCACGATGACCAACTATTTACGATACCGTTTGCTGGGCAATGCCGCCGGGCTTTTTACGGCCTTTTTTTCTCTGGCCGCTTGCGATCGGCTCTCGGCCGCCGACTCGGCCGAGGATCTGGTGAAGCAAGGCTCGGCCCTCTTGGAAAAAGGGCAATTCGACGAAGCCATCACCACGTTCACCAAAGCCATTGCCATCGACGACCAGAACGTCACGGCACTGGGCCGCCGTGGGCTGGCCTATGTGAACAAGGCGGAATGGGAAAAAGCCATCGCCGACCTCGACGTGGCCATTCGCCTGGGCACTGCGCTGCCTTCCCACCACTTCAATCGCGGTTTTGCCTATTTCCGCCTGGCCAAATATGAAAAGGCCATCGCCGACTACGACGAAGCCATCCGCCTGAACCCAAAATATGCCGACGCCTATCGCGACCGCGGCTATGCCCGGGCGATGTCGGGCAAGCCCCGCGACGGCCTGCAAGACTTGAATCGCGCCATCGAACTCAACCCGCGGGACACGGCGGCTTACAACAGTCGCGGCACGGCTTATTCGCGGCTGGCCGAGTGGGAATTGGCCATCGCCGACTACCTTCAGGCGATCAAACTCGATCCCAAGGACGCCAACACCTGGGCCGACTGCGGCTACGCTAAAACCATGAACAATGACTTGGACAGCGCCTTGGCAGACCTCAACCATGCGGTGCAACTCTCCGCAGAGGAGCCGTTGATGTGGTTCAACCGGGGTTTCTGTCGCTATCGGAGGGGCGAGACCGACAAGGCCCTGGCCGACTACGACCAAGCCCTCAAGCTCGATGCCGATTACGCTGATGCCCATCGCGAGCGCGGTTTCGTCCGCGGGCTGAAGGACGACTTCGACAATGCCTTTGAAGACCTCGATCGGGCGGTGCAGTTGAGTAAGGAGAGCGGCCCAGCCCGACTGCGCCGTGGAATCATCCATGCACGGAAACACCAACTCGATAAGGCCCTGGCCGATCTCAACGAGGCATTGAAGCTGGACCCCGACAGTGCCGAGACCCACTTCCACCGTGCAGTGATTTACCTGAATTCCGACAAGCTGGAGGAGGCGGTGGCCGATTACCGCGAGGTGATAAAGCTTGATCCCCGTGACGCGGATGTGTATAAAAAGTGGGACGTTTACCCCGAAACCGTCGGGAGACCGTCGAACATCCAGCGGCTGGAAAAGGCCCTGGCGAAGTATCAGGATGAGGCCAAGGAACATTACGCCAAGGGAGTCACCCTGCACAAAGGGGGAAAGTTCGTTGAGGCTATCACCGAATACGACAAGGCGGTACTCCTCTACCCACGTTGCCCTGAAGTGCATTATAATCGAGGTCTGGCCTATCGTCGCAACGGCAGCTTGGAGCAGGCCGCCGTCGATTACAGCCAGGCGATCGAATTAGATCCGAAATTCACGGCCGCATATTCCAATCGCGGCTATGTGAATTTCAAACTGGGCGATTTGGCTGGGGCTTTGGCTGATTTCAAAAAGGTGCTGGAACTCGACCCCCAGAACACCGACGCGCTCAAGAGTATTGATGTCATCGGGAAAACACTAAAACAAGGAGATTCGCAATGAAGTGCAGAAAAAACAGGGAGCAGGGAGCAGAGGGCAGGAAGGATGCAAGATTCGCAATGAAGTGGTTCCTTTCCCAAAGCCTTGGTATCCTCGTCGTTGCCGCCCTGACCGTGGCCGGCGGTTGCTCGGACAATCCACAAAAGGAGAAAAAAATGAGTGTCACGAAAGAAGCGTACGGCAAACTGCCCGATGGAACACAAATCGATCAATTCACCTTGAGCAACGCCAACGGGCTGAAGGTCAAGATTATCAACTACGGCGCGATCGTAACCGCGGTCGAGACGCCCGATCGCAATGGCAAGATTGAGAACATCACGCTCTATCGCGACTCGCTGGCCGACTACATGGAAACAAAAGACGACAAGCCGACCACGCCCTACTTCGGCGCCACGATCGGCCGTTACGGCAACCGCATCGCCAAGGGTCGCTTTACCCTGGAGGGCAAGGAATATAAGCTGGCCGTCAACAATAGCCCAAATGCCCTGCACGGCGGACTGAAGGGTTTCGATAAGGTCGTCTGGAAGGCCGTGCCGGCCGAGACGTCCGACACGGCGGGCGTGGTTTTCACCTATACCAGTCCCGACGGTGAAGAAGGCTATCCCGGCACGCTCCAGGCCAAGGTCACCTACAGCCTGACCGACAAGGATGAGCTTAAAATGGACTACGAGGCCATTACCGACAAGGCCACGGTCCTCAATCTCACGAACCATAACTACTGGAATCTCGCCGGGGCCGGCAGTGGCGATGTCCTCAAACATGAAGTGACGATCAATGCCGATCGGTTCCTGCCCGTTGATAGCACGTTGATCCCGTTGGGGCGTCTCGATCCGGTCAAGGGCACAGCCATGGACTTCACCGCAGCGAAAACGATCGGCAAGGATATGGCCCAGGTCGAAGGCGGTTACGATCACTGCTACATCCTCTCGCGCAAAGACGATGGCCAGAGCCTGGCAGCGCGAGTTACGGAACCGTCCAGCGGCCGCGTGATGGAAGTCTACACCACGCAGCCGGCGATCCAGTTCTACGGCGGCAATTTCTTGGACGGCACGATCCGTGGCGGTGGCAAAGCCTACGAAAAGCACAATGGATTCTGCCTGGAGACGCAGCATTATCCCGATTCACCAAACCAGAAGGATTTTCCCACGACTCTGCTCAAGCCGGGCGAAACCTTCAAACAGTCGACGGTCCATAAGTTCAGCGTGCAGAAATAAGGCCCGTTCGTAGAACGGAATTCATTCCGTTCCAACGGATTGAAATCCGTTCTACGAAGAAGATATAGCCTCGGAAAAATTCATGCCCGCCACACGTTGTCCGTTTTGCGGTACGCAATGCACGGACGCCGCGGTCCGCGGTGATTCGTCGTTTGTTTGTCGTAACTGCGGCAAAGCGGTCGAACCTCCCATGGCCGGTTATAGCCTTCCGGTGCCGCCGCGGCAAAGCTCAGGTGGCAGCAACGACCGCTGGTCCGATGGGCCGCCGGAAGATTCGGCCAATCGTTGGTCGGCCCAGCCCCCGTTGGGTGACGAAAGCTCTTCGAGCGAATCGGTCAGCCAGACTTCCATCCTACCCCATGGCGACGTAGGCCAGCCGGTTCCTGTTCGTCCAGCCAGATCGCCACTGGTGTGGGCTTTGATCGTGCTGGCGCTCTTCCTGGCGGCAATGATTGGCGTGGTCCTTTTGGCGCGCTCGATGCGGCCTTGGCTTGCCTCGCGACGTGTCGCAGCCCAGCAGGCCACGGTCAATTTCTGGCTGCCGCGATTGAACAATGGCTCCGACGAGGCCCGACGGGAGGCCGCTCAGGCAATCGTAGCACTTGGCCCCAAGGCTGTCTGTCACACTTTGGACCACATCTCCAAGGATCCTGGCGACGGGCAGCGTTTTTTGTTCGTCCCAGGTGCGGTCCGAGCACTGGCCAACGTGGGCGCGGAGGCCGTGCCGGGTCTCTGTGAAGGCCTTGGTTCGCCGGAGCCTAAGGTTCGTGCCGTGGCTGTCGAAATCCTTCTGCAAATGGGGGCTGCCGGCCGAGGCGCTCGCGACTGTTTGCTCACCACCCTCGATGATCCCAACCGTTGGGTCTGTTATTACACGATTGACACCCTTGGCTATCTTGGCGACAGCGGATCGCCCGCCACAAATCGCCTGGCCGAATTCCTTGCTTCGCCCGATCTCTTTGCGCGACGACACGCGGTCGAGGCATTGGGCCGAATTGGACCCGAAGCTCGCGATGCCGCTGGGGCATTGGAAAAAACTGCGGCCGAGGATCCAGACCCGGCGATCCGCTCGTCCGCATCGCTGGCATTGAAACAGGTCGAGGTCGTGCGACTGGCCCGCGAGGCCCGACGCGAAGCCAAAGGCGAAATGAGGCAATGGCTCGAGGCACTTCAGGGCGACAATGCATCTGCGGCCATCGCCGCCGCAGTAGCAGTGGGAAACATGGGATTTGAAGGCCGTCCAGCCGCGCCGGGCCTGGCCTTGATGCTGCATCATGCCGATTGCAACCGGCGGCTAGCCGCGGCCACCGCGCTCGGTCGCCTGGGGCTTGCCGCCGCCGATTTCATCCCCACGCTCGAAGCGGCCGCCAAGGAGGAAGATGCCGCAGTCCGCGCCGCGGCAGCCAAAGCCTTGGAGCCGCCCAAGAGAAAACCCTAGGGTGAACTTCACCGAAGTGATGGATAAATGATTTCTTCATGAAGCGTGCTGACCGAGAAATTCCGTTCATCGGTGAGCATCAGAAATATTGGTTGACTGAACAATGTCGAAAACTTGTCGTCATTAGTCATAGGGGGTGTGTTTGTGAGTTTAGCCCTGCGATTGTGCTGGCACAAGTGGTTAGGACCGGCGAATCAATAACTGTACTCATCTCGCTCCGCGAGATGCATTCCATCTCGCGGAGCGAGATGAGTACGTTCCGAAAACCCGACACTTATTGATTCGCCGGTCCTTAGTAGGTATTCAGTTGACTCA
>JANXQG010000084.1 GCA_025356915.1 Planctomycetota bacterium
CCATGGCGCGCTCGACTTCGCCAAGCAACTCGGTGCTGACGCCCAAGCCGACGACGCACGCCACGCCGTGCTCACGGCCTGCGCCCTCTTGGGTATGGAGGCTTAGTTCGGATGCTAAAAACGTCACCTGAGCTACGGGAGAATATCATGGAAACGACCCGCGACCCGGAACGCATGCAGTGCATGGAGGTTTGGGGAGGCAACGTGCGAGTGGAGAAGCATTTCCAGATGACCGGTTTGGAAGTATGGATCTCCAGTCAACCGGAGGGACGTGCGATCGCAGGCGGAGATGTGTACTATCTTTCGTCCTGCTCGTCGGGTCGAATCAGCCGCATCTTGCTTGCCGACGTCAGCGGCCACGGTGGAATCGTGGCCAGAACTGCGGCAGGCCTTCGCGACTTGATGCGGCAGAATATCAACGTCATCAGTCAGCGGCGTTTCGTGGCGGCGATGAACCGACAGTTCTCCGCCACAAGCCGCGATGAAGATTTTGCCACGGCGATTGTCAGTTCTTTCTTCGCGCCCACCCGATCGTTGTCGCTGTGCAACGCGGGCCACCCCCATCCACTCCTTTTCCGTGCCGCGCGGAACGAATGGACCACATTGACCCTGTCTGACACTCCCATGAAATCAGCCGACAACGTAACGGACTTACCCTTGGGAATCGATGATCAAAGCGGCTACCAGAAGCTGACGACCCGTCTCGATAAGGGCGATAGGGTGTTGTGTTATAGCGATGCCTTCACCGACGCCCGGGGGATCGACGGAAAATCGCTGGGCGTGGATGGCATGCTCCAGACCGCGGCCTCGATTCAGCACACGGACGAGCAGACATTGATTTCGTCCCTGGTTGCGGCCATCCGGGCACTGCATCCCGAGAATCTAACGCAAGACGACGCGACGATTGTGCTCTTTCGCGCCAATGGAACGCGAACCTCGATTCGCGACAACCTCTTAGCGCCGTTTCGCTTCTTCGGTAAAGTCTCCGACGTTTCGCAAATCGTAACAGGGCAGGGCCATAATCTGGCGAAAGGGTAACAATGCCTCATACCCCGCACGTTGAAAAGCACTTCACGGCTTCCGAGGTTGTCCGTGACATTGTGATCGGCATGTCGGACGGCTTGACCGTTCCATTTGCTCTCGCCGCTGGCCTTTCCGGGGCAGTCGATACGACCGCCGTGGTCATCACAGCCGGGTTGGCTGAAGTCGCTGCTGGATCCATTGCGATGGGACTGGGCGGTTACCTGGCCGCCAGGACCGATGCCGAACACTATGCCACGGAGCGGGCTACTGAATTACGAGAGACTGTGGAGATGCCTGAAAGAGAGGCCGAAGAAGTTGCCGTCGTATTTCGATCCTACGGATTGCCTGAAGAGACGGTTGCCACGGTGGTCAAAGCCATCCGCAGTGACCAGAACCGATGGGTCGATTTCATGATGAAGTTCGAGTTGGGCTTGGAAGAACCCGACCCAAAGCGGGCTAGTCGCAGTGCATTGACCATTGCTGGTTCGTACATTGCCGGTGGGCTGATTCCCTTGGCCCCGTATTTCTTCTTTCGCTCGATCCATTCAGCCCTCAGCGTTTCGGTGGTCGTTACTCTGCTGGCCCTTGGCGTGTTTGGTTACGTCAAAGGGCGGTTTACTGTGAAGAAGCCGCTCCGCAGTGCGTGGCAGACCGTAGTTGTCGGCGGATTGGCCGCATCGGCAGCATTCTTATTGGCAAAACTCTTTAGCTGACGACCATATCTCGAACGAAATATGGCGATGCGCTAGTATACATGGATGCCTCACGCATCGTTCGGGGCTTCAGTCGTTCGCTGCCGACCTACCAACTTTCGTTCCCACGCCGCAAGATCTTCCGGCCGACTTTGGCCGGGATCCGCAGCCTCACCGAGGCCCACGAGGATCACCGCCGCCAAAGTAATGCCAGTGACAATTACACCGAGTACGAAGATGACCCAGTTCATGGCTTCCTCTCCGCGCGGCTGGCAAACATCAATGCTCCGAGCGCTAGGATCGAGGGCACCCACAGACCGACGAACAAGCCCTCTTGCTTCTGACCGCTGAACCAGAGGTAGACGGAGAAGAAGAACGAGATTCCGGCAGCGACGACGAACAACAACTTGGCTAATCGAACTCTCATTGAACATTTCCTTGGGCATTTCTCTCCGCTGCGAAGGCGAATCGGGCAATAAAGGGTTCGAATTCCTCCTCCAGTTCGGCGTGGCTCCGCAGCCCCCGGATCCAGCGCTCGGGGATCGCCCCATACCCCAGTGCCGCGCCCAATAATGCACCTAGCAACGCGCCGCGGTGACAATTATCGCCGCCCACATTCGTGTTGGCGACCAGGGCGGCCTCGAAATCTTCGGGGTAGCGTGCCGCCAGGTAGAGCACGGCCGGGAAGGAGTGTTCGATGTAGCAGGCCGGGCTGATCAGGCCTCCGATTACGTGGGTGTCGGAACGCCGTTGTCGATTCATCTGCTCGACCAGCCGCGCGGCCGCAAATCCCAACGACTCGGCAACGCTGCAAGCTAGCGATCCGACCTGGGAGCCAGGTTCAGACAATAAACGCGGCAGGAGTCGGCCCAGCGCCAGCGCGTAACGTTCCAGTTTGGCCGAGCGGTGCGTCAATCGCAGGTGCGCCAGCAGCTTGCGATCCACTGCAGCCTGATCCGTCTCCCGCAACGCCGCGAAAATGACCGGTGGCAACGTCATTAAGCCGCCGATGGAGGCCGTGTCGTGGCTCTCCGCTCCGGCGCACTGATCCGGTGACAGCCCGCGCGAGTAGTTGGCAAAAAAATCGCGATGATAGGACTCGGCATACGTCTCATTGTGGCTATTCGGGGTCGTCATGAAAGCGATGTATTCGCGGAGAAAATCGCCGGAATCATAGCGTCCAGTGGAGTTCATGGTCCGCAGGAGAACCCGTACGCACAGCAAGTTGAGGGTATTGTCGCCGGCCCGCAATCCATAATGATAATGCCGGTTGGGCTGAGCCCAAAGCTGTTTTTTTCCATGCAAAATGATGCTTCCGACTACTTCGCCTTCCTGGCAGCCACGTCCAGCGGAACCCGTGCTGGCCAGCGACATGATAGAACTGGGATGGAACTCGCGCGGTGACTGGTAATCTCGAACGGTGCCAAAATCCCGCTGCAAGGACGTCACGTCGTAGTACCAATGGACCGGCATCGCTAGGGCATCACCTATGAACATACCCCACAAAGCGCCACGCAATCGCTCACGCCTATCTGGTTCCCGCACGATGCCGAACCGGCTGATCGACTTATTTTCAATCATTTGCGCGCTCACGGAGTTCCCTGCCTTGTCGCGTTCGAGGAAGAAGCAAACGAGTCAGATAGTTGGGCCTGGGAAAAACTTCGACTTTGCCGAACCACTTCATTCGAACCACGATCCGAATGCCGGCCGACTGCAGGAAATTACCGAGAAGCTGGCCGAAGGCCCGCCAGTTTCTCCGCAGAACCAGCAGTGTGCGCAGTCTGCGCGCAATCAGGGTAATCTCGCAATTCTCCGCGACCAGGCACAGCGGCCGACCGTCCAGATAACCGTCGAGACGGCCGGCCAAGCTCATTTTGGGCCTTGTACCAGTTCCTTGGTGCGGATCTTCAAGGTCCCACTCAGAATCCATTCGGCGTGCTCGGCCTGCGGACCAGTTCCGCTGGGGACCTTCACGTGCATGTCCGCCAACTCGTAGGCAATTTCCGCGTTCCGGCCGGTCAATCGCTCGTAAAGTCCCATCGCAAGGTCGGGCCAATTGGTCGTGTGTTCGTTATTCATTGTATGCTCCTTAAAGAAACCATTGGGGGTCTAAAATGCGTTGTATTTTCAACGCTCGATTAAATATTCGCGGAAAAGGAGAGGCTGGATTCACGAACCAATCAGGTGTTGGCTGCTGCCAGATTTCTCGATTTTTCCCTTGAGTGAAGATCGCCGCTGACTCCAGACATCACACATGCCTCGTAGTGAAGGCGGCTATTGCGAGAATCCCGCAAGCTTCGTTATGCAGGGTTAGGCCGGACAGCACCAGCCCCACGCTTTGGATGAATTGCGATTGACCGATTGCTAGGACGTAAAACCGGTGCCAACCACTGCCATCCCCAACGACAAGCCGCTCAAGAACGCGCCCTCGACGCGGGGCCCCCCGCACCAGTCGCCGCAAAGTCCTATCCGCAGACCGCGATCGAAGACGTAAGGTTCCGCTAAAGGTGCCAGTGGTTGGGAGTAACGCCAGCGGCGGGTTGCCATGCGCCCCCCAACACCACGGCTTTTCTGGAAGACCGTCACTTCCATGCCCTGCCCAACCAGCAGCCGCGCGCAAACAAGGCCGGAAATTCCGGCTCCGATTACGG
>JANXQG010000133.1 GCA_025356915.1 Planctomycetota bacterium
TAATTACTAGAGGGGTATCGTGGAAATCCGGCGAGCTGTTGCCTGCGCAAATCCTCGGTATTCCCTTGCCCCTGGTGTAGCCGGTATTTTCGCCCCGTTCGCTATCGACTGCGCAGGTGTCGAAATTCCAGCTTGGCTAGAGTTTCCCGGCGATTGAATCCGAAATTTACTACCGGCGCAAAGAATTTCACCCCTAGAATTTACCTGAAACCGATGCCGCGTGTTCTAACGCGTCTGGTTAGGGTTTCCGGATAAGTTTCTTAGCGGAAAGGTATGGCCTTGAAACGTTCGCTGACTGTTTTGCTGCCCGTCCGTGATGCCCAATCCACACTAGCGGCCACGGTCGCGCAGGTTCTGGAAATGGCATCGGATCTAAATGAGCGTTTTGAACTCCTGATCATCGACGATGGTTCGGCAGACGCAACCCGTGAGGTGGCCGACGAACTTTCACGGCACTACCCACAAATCCGCACGATTCGCCACAGCAAGCCGTTGGGCGAAGAAGCCGCCTTGCGAACCGGCTTCACCCAGAGTCGAGGCGATGTGGTCTTCGTTCGCAGTGGACGGAGCCTAACCTTCGAGCGGCTTTCTTGGACCAGTCAGCCAGTTCGGCCCAATTACCTTGGCCGTGCCAGGACATTTGCCCGCGAGGGTTTGTAGCTATCCACCCGATCGTCGGTATTCTGTTGGGCAATGCGGCGAAATTCCGGCAAGAGCGAGATAAATATACTGAACAGGAATGGATCAAAATGCTTTCCGCAACCCTGCTCCATGATTTCCATCGCCTGTTCCTCTGGTAGAGCCTCGTGATAGACGCGGTAGTGAGTTAATGCGTCATAGACATCGACGAGGGCTAGAATGCGGGCCGACTCGGGGATCGCCAGCCCGGCCAGTCCCTGGGGATAGCCGGTTCCGTCCCAGCGTTCATGATGCGACATGGCAATTTCGTGGGCCATCTGTAAAATCTCTGACTCGGACCCTTCGAGCATCTGCGCGCCGATGACCGTATGAGTCTTCATCACGGCAAACTCTTCCGGGGTGAGCTTGCTCGGTTTTTGCAAGATCGCGTCAGGAATGCCGATTTTGCCCAAGTCGTGCATGGGCGCGGCCAGACGGATGTTTTGGACCTGATCGGGAGGCCAGCCGAGCACTTCGGTGAACAACTCGCAGTAGAGTCCGGTTCGCCTGACATGTGTGCCGGTCTCCTCATCACGATAACGCGAGGCACTGAGCAGGCGAAGGATGGTTTCTTCGTGAGCACTGCGGATGGCCTGCATCTGTTGGTGAACCTTAGCCTCGAGAGTGGCCGTATAGTGCCGGTGCTCAACGATTAAATCGCGGTGCTCCAGGGCTTTCTTCGCCTGCAAGATCAACTCTCTGGATCCGATCGGTTTGAGTAGATAACTGTAGGCCCCTAGCGTCATTGCCTCGATGGCCGTGGCGGTTTCTTCCAAGGCGGTCAGCACGAGGACTTCGGTATCAGGCCAGCGCTGCTTGATTTGCGAGAGGATTTCCAAGCCCGAGCGATCGGGCAAACTGATGTCGAGCGTGAGTAGATGGACTTCCCGGTCATGCAGACGGGCCATGGCCTCGCCGATGCTGGCCGCTTCGCCGCACCGGAAGCCAGCCCGGGTTAGCCAACGACGGACGGTCATTCGCGAACACGACTCGTCATCGACGACGAGCACGCGCGGCGCGACTTTCTTGCGGCTCAGATAGTTTTCGACCCCAGCCATAACAGAGTTCCGGACAGACTTCATTCTAGAAATACTACAACGCAGATTGTGAGCATGCGATGATCGCGACAAGAAATTCCTGGCTCTGGTGGCAGTGGCACCGATTGCAACGAATGCAGGGGGCAGGCTCCCCACCCAATCGCTCCCCCACTTCATATTCGTTGGCCTCATTTTCCAAGCTTCTTGATACAATCCCCGTTTCGACCCTAGACTTCCTACCTTGTCAATACCGGACCTGTCCCTATCTGTCCCCTCGCTCTCCTACTGGAGAGAGTGGATTTTCTGGAGGCCTGCTCAGTTTGACGGCACGTATCGCTTTCCATCGTGCAGGACTGGATCGTTCAGTTCAGTGACGCCCTCGATGACCTTGACCGGCTCTGTGATCTGCTCCGCCGATTAGGAGCAGCTATCGCGAACAAGGCTCGCGTAAACCGTCGCAATAAACACCCAAGTTTGTTCCAACTCCTTAGAAATCCTGAACTTCTGGATTATACACTTAGTTAATTTCGTTCGTATGGGGGCTCGCTGCGCTCTCCCCACCCTACCATTATTCGCGTTCCGCACCTAGGATCGCAAGAGTCAAAACTCTTTTCTTAATTTCGTCACCCCTCCAATGTTGCGTATGGTGCGTGAATTACCAAGCCGCATTGACATAACTACCACAAATTATTACCGTACTCGCCGAAAAGCTTGTCTTTTCGTCTCTTCATTCAAACCTCCAAGGACAGGGCCGCACGGCCCCTGACGATCAATAATGGCCACAATGTCAACCGGCAAGAAGCTGGCAATCGCAGGCATTGTTATCGCGGGCGTGACCGCGTACATGGCCTACTTGGGTGCATCGTCAAGCTGGCAATACTACATGACGGTAAAAGAGTGCGTGGATAACGCGACTCAAGTCGCTGGCCAGCGCATCCGCGTCAGCGGGACCATTGTGCCCGGCTCGCTCGTGATCGCGCCGGATCGGCAGGAAGCCCGCTTCTCGCTCAGCGAGGCAGGCAGCCATCTCCCCGTTGTCTGCAAGGGGCCCCTGCCGGACGATCTCTCGTCGACGAAAACCATGGAGGTGGTTGTCGAAGGCCGCATGGAAGATTCCTGCACGCTGCACGGCGAGAAGCTGATCACCAAGTGTGCCAGCAAGTACAGCACCCAGAAAAAAGAACCAACGGCAACTGCCGACCTGCGCGCCGGAGAGACTGTGCGATGACGTCGATGGGTCAACTCTGTCTGCTGATGGCGATGATTTGCTCGGGCTATGCGGCCTTTGCAGCGATCGTCGGCGCGCGGAGCGAGCACCGCGGCATGGGCCGCAGTGCCGTCGGCGCGGCGTGTACGGCGTTCGTGGCTCTCACGGTCGTCATTACGATGTTGGGCCATGCCCTGGTGACCAAAGATTTCCGTTTTGAATATGTGACGCAATACTCTGATTCGCTGCTGCCATGGCATTACAGCCTATCGGCGTTGTGGGTCGGGCAGGCCGGCTCGCTGTTGGTCTGGGGTTGGTTCGTCGCGGTGCTGGCGGTTATTTTCCGTTTCACGTCGCGCCGTGGACCGCGCGAACTGCGCGAACTAGCCTTTGGCACGCAGATGATCTATCTCGGTTTCCTGCTGGCCATCATGATCTTTGCCGCCGATCCGATGGCGCCGTCGCTGGTGCCGGGTGCGAAGGGCGAAGGGCTTAGTCCTTTGCTTCAGCATCCTGCCATGCTGATCCATCCGCCGATTGTGTTCCTGGGCTATGCGGCATGGGGAGTTCCCTTTGCGCTTGCCGCAGCGGCACTCATCTCCGGCCGGCTGAACAATGCCTGGCTGCAACAGGCGCGATCCTGGTCCCTCTTCGCCTGGACGACGCTGGGCGGCGGCATCCTTTTGGGCGGCCAATGGGCTTATGAACAGCTCGGCTGGGGTGGTTATTGGGCTTGGGATCCCGTGGAAAACGGCTCCCTGATGCCCTGGCTTACGGGTACGGCCTTGATCCACGGACTGATGACATGGCGGCAAGGGGCACTCAAGAAGACCACCTTATTCCTGGCGATCGCCACGTTCGGGCTCTGTAACTTCGCCACGTTTCTCACTCGTAGCGGGATATTCAGCAGTCTGCACGCATTCAGCCAGTCGCCCATCGGCTGGATGTTTCTGATTTGGATTGCTGCCTCCGTCTTGGGCGGTACGGGGTTGATCTTGCTGCGGAAGAATCAACTCGTGGCCGAAAAACCGCTCGCTGCCCTCTGGAGCCGAGAGGCACTGGTGCTTCTGGGAATCCTCGCCCTGGTGCTGCTAACGACCGTGACCTTGCTCGGCACGCTAGCCGGGGCCATTTCCGGGCTATTCTCCACGACACGGATCGTGGTCGGAATGGCCTTCTACAATAATGTGCTGATCCCCACGGGCCTCGTCTTGCTGGCCGTGGTGGCCACCGTGCCATTGATCCGCTGGGGTGCCAGTCCCACGCGCGGCCGAGTTCGCCTGCTGACCATTGCTGCCATTATCGGATTTCTCGTTGCCCTTGCTGCGCTGGTCGATAGCGTTCGCAGTCCGATTGGACTGACCATATCAGGCTTGATGGGCGTACTGCTTGCCTCGACGATTCTGGCGATCACTGCTAACAGTCTCTCATCTCCTGCCCCTCTCCCGAAAGGCGAGGGGAGCTTGCGGAGCTTGTTTTCGGCCTTTGCCTTGCATCGCCGCAGTTACGCGGGCTTCCTCATCCACCTCGGCTTCGGCTGCATGGCGGTCGGAATTGCCGGCTCGTCATTAGGAAGTCGCGAGACC
>JANXQG010000141.1 GCA_025356915.1 Planctomycetota bacterium
GGTGCGCGGCCAACAAGAAATTCCGGCCCCTGGACGGCAATTTCCTGCCCAGGATGCTTCCCGCTGAGAACGATCAATTTCACGTCCATGACAAACTCCAAAAAATACAACCACCTGCCAAGATGCTAGAACTCTTGTACGTCAGGCTTTCCAGCCTGACAGTGCCGGTTAAGGTCAGGCTGGAAAGCCTGACGTACTCATAACGCGGCACGCAACTGCGCCCCTATAGTCTAATCTATCAGGAGCCATCGGCCGCGTCAAAGCGTTTCTTGACCGCAGTGCGCCATGGAAGCCCGATTCTTCGTCCAATCATCCCAGGCATAACGAGATTCCACAAGGGTTTCGGCCTGGCTAACCTCTTTTTCATTGAGGTCGTCAAGCTGCCAACTGAAGCATAATCGACGACTCAAGCCGCTGAGCCACAACTCGGCCAGGATTTCCATCTCTATCGGGTGGGTGACAATATCCACCACCCCGGGCAGTTCGGGTGCTGCGGGCGAAGTTCGCCAGAGCAGGCTGCCATGTTGCAGGACTGCCCCGTTACGCCGTCGCTGTGCACTGCCGCAGATCTTGGTTTGGCCGATCATCACATCGCCCGGCGATCTTCGCTGAAAACAAAGAAACGGTTCTCCGGCGGTCTCCGAGGCTATCCTGAATGTTTGAAAAGGGCCCCCCTCTCCCTCCGAAAGAGGGTAGTGAGAGGAGATTGGGTCGATAGGGCCACCCTTTGCCTCTGCCCCTCTCCCAGAGGGAGAGGAGGGCTTTTGGGATGGCCTCTCGATTTTGTCGGCCGCTACACACAATTGGGCCGTGATGCCAAGTCGCTTCAGGGCCTCGATCAGACATCCATGGATGGCATGATAGAGCTTATCGCGTTGGGCGGCCAGTGGATGGGTACGCGGCAGAACGATACTGTAGGTTAACTCGGCATCGTGCAGGATCGCTCCACCGCCGGTCAGCCGTCGCACGGCGGCACACGCGAGGCTGGGCAGGTGTTTCTGCCGATCGTTGTAGGTCTGAAAGTACCCGAGCGAAAGTGTCGGTTTGCTCCACCGGTAGAAACGGAGGCAAGCGACCTCCGCATCCTGGGCTTGCTCCAGGAGCATCTCGTCCACGGCCATGTTCCACTCCCCGGGGGCCGGGGCGTGGCGGAGGAGTCGGCATCGGCTCGGATCGATCATGCGTGCGGTTTCCAGGTCAACTTTGGCTGCCGCGCCGCCTGAACCTCGTCGGGTCGGCAGACGGGCGTGTTGCTGGGGGCATCGTGCAATTGCTCGTGCGTCTCCTGGAGGATGCACTCCAGCGTTTCCGCGAATGCGTCCAAAGTGGCCTTGCTCTCGGTCTCGGTCGGCTCAATCATGATCGCTTCCTTGACGATCAGCGGGAAGTAGACCGTAGGGGCGTGGAAACCGTAGTCCAGCAACCGCTTGGCGACGTCCATGGCCGAGATGTCACGGTCGGCCTTGATCCGCGCCGCCGAGGCGACAAATTCATGCATGCAGCGATCGCCCTGCGGAACCGGCAGGATGTGCTTCACGCGGCTCAAGAGATAGTTGGCATTGAGCAGGGCGTTTTCCGAGATTTTCCGCAGGCCATCGGGACCGTGCGTGCGAATGTAGCAATACATCCGCACCAGCACGCCGACGTTGCCGAAGAAGCTCCGTACTCGGCCGATCGATTTGGGGCGATCGTAGGCCAGCCCATAGCCGCCTGCCGCCTGGACGACAATGGGCGTGGGCAAATAGGGAGCGAGCTTCTCAGCCACCGCGATAGGCCCCGCCCCGGGACCGCCGCCGCCGTGGGGGCCGCTGAAGGTCTTGTGCGGGTTGAAGTGCATCAGGTCTGCGCCAAAATCTCCCGGCCGCGTAATGCCCAGGATGGCATTCATGTTGGCCCCGTCGAGGTAGATCAAACCGCCGACGGCGTGGAGCATCTTGGCGATTTCGGCGATATGTGTTTCAAATATCCCCAGCGTGTTCGGATTGGTAATCATAAGTACGGCCACACGATCATCGAGCCGGGCGCGAAGATCATCGAGATCGATCAACCCGCCGTCGGTGCTCTTCACCGGCACGGTATCGAAGCCGGCCATCGCGGCGCTGGCTGGATTCGTGCCGTGGGCACCGTCGGGAATCAGCACGACCGACTTTGGAATGCCGTGATCGCGAAAATAGGCTGCCGCCACCAAAAGGGCCGTCAGCTCGCCTTGGGCACCGGCTGCCGGTTGCAGCGAAACGGCCGGCAGACCGGCGATCTCGGCCAGCATCTGCTGCGACTGGTAGAGCAGTTCCAACATCCCCTGGATCGTGTCGTCGCTCTGGTACGGATGCAAATTGGCAAAGCCCGGCATGGCGGCAATCCGTTCGTTCCGCTTGGGATTGTACTTCATCGTACACGAACCTAGCGGATAGAAATGCGTATCGACCGACATGTTCAGCGTCGACAGGTTGACGAAGTGGCGGACGATATCCGGCTCGGACAGTTCCGGCAGCGGCAGGGGCTTCGTGGCGAGCACCTCGTCCGGCAGGAGTTCTGCAACCGGACGCATTGGAACATCGCACTGCGGCAGCTTAGCACCGCTGCAACCTGGCTTGGAGAGTTCAAAGATCAACTCGGTGGAACGGGTGTTACGCATTAAGGTTGGCTCTTCCGGGTTTGGGTGCGGAATGCGTGATTGCAATAAGGTCAATTTTAATGGAAAAAACGGAAAGACAAAAGGGGTCGAGACGGTCGGGAGTCTTTGATATTGACAACAACGACTCCCGACCCCTTACGTTTCCTCAAGGGGCCAACCCCTTTTCTCCGTCGAGGTGAAAACCAAACGGAAACGACGTACAATGAACGAGGACGAATAGAAGTATTCATCTTGGCAGAGGAATGGACCGAGGAAGACGACAGAATCCTAGACCAGATTCACGCTGCCTTTTCCGATTCTGAATAAGATGGGAAGGACAGGATTGCGGGGCCAATTTCATCTTGGCCGGAAAAAGTTGGTTCCCCGACG
This sequence comes from Planctomycetota bacterium, assembly GCA_025356915.1. Lineage (GTDB taxonomy): Bacteria > Planctomycetota > Planctomycetia > Pirellulales > Thermoguttaceae > JANXQG01. The sequence goes on from JANXQG010000141.1 coordinate 3,005, forward strand.
GGCATAATCGAGACACAATACCGATATTGGGCACCTTCCACTTGAATCCCTCACGCCATACCGTAAAATGCATGCTCGATTCCAAACGTACCCAAGGAGAATCTTCGATGGCGACCGAAATCCAATGGTTGGGGCACAATGCCTGGGCAATCCAGGCCGGTGAGTTTCGCCTGCTCTTGGATCCCTTTCTCAATGATAACCCGTTAAGCCCAAAGAAGGCCAACCAAGTCGAGGCCGATTTCATCCTCGTTTCGCACGGACATGGCGATCATATCGGCGATACGGTCGAGATCGCTGCGCGGACCGGGGCAACCGTCATTGGCATCTTTGAAGTCTGTCAGTGGCTGTTGGCCCACGGGGTCAAGAATGTGCATGCCATGAATCTCGGCGGCAGCTATACGTTTCCTTTTGGTCGGCTAACGATGACCCTGGCCCTGCACTCGTCGTCCATGCCCGATGGAAGTTATGCCGGCAATCCCTGCGGCTTCATTCTGGCGAGGGAGGAAGGAACGGTGTACTTCGCTTGCGACACGGCCCTGTTCTCCGACATGAAGCTCATCGGCGCGGTGGGTCTCGACCTAGCTGCCGTTCCGATCGGAGACAACTACACCATGGGACCGGCCGATGCCCTGGAAGCTGTCCGCTTGCTCAAGCCTCGGCGAGTCGTGCCGATCCACAATGGCACATGGCCCATCATCGCCCAAGATGCCGACCGCTGGGCATGCCAAGTTCACGCGGAAACCGGTGTCGAGGCTCTTGTGCTCCAACCCGGCGGAATGATTGTTCTATGAAAGAGAGAAATGCTGGCTAGCCAGTCCGGGGTGCCTGTATTAGCCAATCAACTCATCCAATAGGGGGTTTGTAATTAAAATTAACACCGCCCATTGATTTGTCTGAAATAACTGGTAATTTAATAGATATGAGTATCGGGATTTGCCGCAGCGTTAAACGTTGGCAGCTCTTCTAAACCCATCTGCGAGATAAAATTATGTCCGCTACGGAATCTGCCAAGACAGGAGCCGATCCTTCGCACTCAGCGACCCAAGATGCAGCCACGGTTCAGCGAGGAGCTTCGGGAGAGAAAGAATTTGTCCAGGTGCATTGCTCCACGGTCCGCTTTGCGGGCGACTCGGGCGACGGCATGCAAGTCGTTGGGAGCCAGTTCGCTGACATCGCTTCGATGACCGGCCTGGTCGTCTGCACACAACCCGACTATCCGTCGGAGATACGCGCCCCGGCCGGTTCGCTGGGTGGCGTGAGCGGCTTTCAACTCAGCTTTGCCGATCACGAAGTTCACACGCCGGGCGATTCACCTTACGTGCTCATCGCCATGAACCCTGCAGCTTTGAAAGTAAACCTCCGGGAAGTGCAACCGGGCGGCATCCTTGTGGTCAATGAAGATGAATTCAACGAGACCAACCTAGCCAAGGCCGGCTACGCAGCCAACCCGCTGACCAGCGGCGAACTTTCGGCCTATCGCGTAATTCCCGTGGCGATGACGCGAATGAATGAAGAGGCCGTGCGACACTTGCAGCTTCCCCGTAAGGATGCCGCACGCTGCAAGAACTTCTTCGCTCTGGGATTGAGCCTCTGGCTCTACGATCGGCCGATCCAACCGGTGCTGGAGTACCTCATCAAAAAGTTCCGCAAAAGCCTGTCGATCATGGCGGCCAACGGTGCCAGCCTGCGTGCCGGATACAACTATGCCAATACGGCTGAATTGTTCCATGTGCAGCATACGGTTGCCGCCGCGAAGCTGCCCAAGGGTCGCTATCGCCGGGTGACAGGCAATGAGGCTGCCGCTCTGGGCCTAGTCGCCGCGGGCTACAGGGCTGGCCGCACGCTCGTCTATGCTAGTTATCCGATCACGCCAGCCAGTGAGATACTGCACGAGCTTTCAAAATACAAAGACTACGACGTTCGCACGCTCCAGGTAGAAGACGAAATTGCCGCTTGCGTGGGTGCCATCGGGGCTTCCTTCGCCGGTGCCATCGGGGTCACGGGCACCAGCGGCCCGGGCCTTGCGCTGAAGGTCGAAGGCATGGGTCTAGCCGTCATGACCGAGTTGCCGATGGTCATCTTTGATGTACAGCGGGCCGGCCCCAGCACGGGCATGCCGACGAAGACCGAGCAGTCCGACTTGCTGATGGCCGTCCACGGGCGGCATGGCGAGGCGCCGCTGGCCGTGCTGGCCGCGGCCACGCCCGCCGATTGTTTTGCGATGGCCTTTGAAGCGGTTCGCCTAGCCACCAAGTACATGACGCCCGTGATCGTTCTCTCCGACAGTTTCCTCTCCAACGGGGCCGAGCCGTGGCGGATCGTCGATCCTGACGATCTGCCCGACCTGCACACGCCGGCGATTCCTTCGCCCGAGCAGTTTGCCCCCTATCGTCGCGATCCAATAACTCTGGCCCGACCGTGGGTCTCTCCTGGTACACCCGGCTGCGAACATCGCATCGGCGGCCTGGAGAAGACCGACATCACCGGTGCCGTGAGCTACGACGCATTGAACCATCAGCGAATGGTCAATGTGCGCGCCGAAAAAATAGAACGGATTGCCAGCGACATTCCCCCTGCGATCGTCAAAGGGTCGGGCAAGGCCGATCTGCTAGTCGTGAGTTGGGGCAGCACCTACGGTTCCGTGGCGGCGGCGGTCAGCGGCTTGCAAGAGGCTGGTCGCTCGGTCGACCACTTGCACCTGCGTTACCTGAATCCCTTCCCGGCCAATCTCGGCTCGCTGCTCAAGCCGTACAAGAAAATCCTCGTGCCCGAGAACAGCATGGGCCAACTCTGCATGTTGCTGCGGGCGAAGTACCTGGTCGATGCCCAGTCCCTGGCCAAGGTTGAGGGCCGGCCATTCCGCGTGAACGAGTTGATCAAACTGATTGGCGATTTTTTAACCGTGATGTAGCGTAGGCTTTCAGCCTGCGAACCCGGAACTCGGTTTTGAAAATGATGTTTTAGGAGATACCCAATGAGCATCGATGCACCGCAAAATCCAACGACCGAGATCTGCTCCGAGCAACTGGTCGATCCGCATCCGCTGACGCGCAAGGATTTCCAGTCGGGCCAGGAAGTCAAGTGGTGTCCCGGTTGTGGCGACCACGGCATTCTCATGCAGGTGCAGAACGTGCTGCCGAAGCTGGGTATTCCACGGGAAAAGATTTGCTTTGTCTCGGGCATTGGCTGTTCATCGCGGTTTCCCTATTATCTGAACACTTACGGCTTTCACGGCATTCACGGCCGTGCGCCGGCGATTGCCATGGGCGTGAAGTGCGCCCGGCCCGACCTTTCGGTCTGGGTGGTCACCGGCGATGGCGATAGCCTATCGATCGGCACGAATCACCTCATTCACTGCCTGCGACGGAACCTCGATCTGAATATCCTCTTGTTCAACAACCGGATCTACGGTCTGACCAAGGGCCAGTACTCGCCCACTTCGGAGTTCGGCAAGAAAACCAAGTCAAGCCCTTGGGGGACGATCGAGCAGCCGATCCATCCGATCGAGATCGCCTTGGCGGCCGAAGCCACCTTCGTGGCCCGCTCGGTCGTCGCGAGCCCGCAGCATTTGTCCCAGACGCTGGAAGCGGCGGCGCGGCACAAGGGCGTTTCGTTCGTCGAGATTCTGCAAGACTGCGTCGTCTTCAATGAGGGCGTTCTCAACAGCTTGGGCGAACGCTCGGAGCGCGACAACAACTGGGTATTCCTCGAACAGGGCCAGCCGATTCGCTTTGGCAAAAACCGCGAAAAAGGGATTGTGCTCCGCGGAACGCAAGCGGAGGCGGTCACCCTCGGCGAAAATGGCGTGCGGGAGGAAGATTTGATGGTCCACGACAGCGGCAGTCCGTCACGGGTGTCGGCCTATCTGCTGGCTAGCTTCAACCCGCCGGAAATGCCGATGGCCTTTGGCATTTTCCGCCAGGTCCAAAAGCCGACCTACGATGACCTTTTGGTTGAGCAAGCCAATGAAGCGATCGCCGAGCGAGGCCGCGGCGACCTGCCGCGATTGCTGCGTTCCGGCACAACGTGGCTGGTGGATTGAAGGGGGAAACTTTTTTGACCACCACGACTACCACCGTAAAGCGGGCTGTTTACGACCTGCCCCTGGTCGCCCGTATGCCGGACGAGTTGTTGGAAGCAGCAGCCGATGGTCCGCTCTTGCTGCATCACGCCGAGTGGTTTTGCAAGTTGCGGTGGTTGGTGGTGGTGGCGATGCTCGCCTTGGCGTTGGTCGCTTTGCTGACCGGCGATTGGCTTTTGCAATACGGCATCCGACTTCAGACCGGTTGGCCGCTGGGGGTTGCCGGCGTGCTGGTTTTGGCCAACGCCGCCTACTTGGTGATGCTCCGCTCGGTGCGGAAAAGCCTTAGTCTGACCGCGGCGGCGAATCGCTGTTTGTGGCTGCAAATTCTTGTCGATCTAGCCGTGCTCACTGCCGTCGTCCATTTTCTGGGCAGCGTGGAAACCGTCGCGCCGCTGATGGTTCTCTTTCACATCGTCCTGGTCTGTCTCTTCTTCTCGTCGGCTCAGAGCCTGGCCGTCACGGGGATTGCCCTGGCGATGTACGTGTTGTGTGTCGCGTTGGAAAGTTCCGGCATCCTTCCTGCGCAATCGGCGTGGGCCCCATTCTCGCCTGCGGTGCGCAGCGAACTTCCTGGCGGGGTGTTGGCGGCCCATGTATGCGCGGTAGTCTTTATTTCCATAACGGTCTGGTTTCTTGCCTCGCGACTGGCCGGTGCCCTGCGGCAGCGCGACGCCGAATTGGCGGCAACCAATCGACGCCTCATGGCCGCCACCGACGAACGTGCCCGGCACATGCTGCAAACCACGCATCAACTCAAGGCCCCCTTCGCCGCCATCCACGCCAACACACAAGTCCTTCTGGGCGGGTTCTGCGGCAAGATCTCCGACGAGGCATTGCAAGTGATCGGCAAGATTGCCGCCCGCTGCGAAATGCTCTCCTGCGAGATCAAGGCCATGCTGCAACTGGCTAACCTCCGCTCCAACGCACAGGATCCGCCGAAGCCGACGGCGATCGAGTTGCACGAGTTGCTCCGCGCCTGTTTGGCTTCGCTGGAGCCTCTGGCGGCGAAACGAGGAATTCGCTTTGACGAAAACATCGTCTCTGCCACGATCCGCGGCGTGCATGACCACGTCGTCATGATGATCGATAATATCCTCTCCAATGCAGTCGCCTATTCGTGCGACGGGCAGCAAGTTTCCGTGTTGTGTCAACCAAAACCATCGGGAGGTGCGTTTGTCACCGTGGAGGATTCGGGAATTGGCATCCCCACGACGAAGCTACCGCTAATTTTTGACGACTACTACCACACCGCCGAGGCGGTGAAACAGAACAAGGCCTCGACTGGCCTGGGCCTAGCCATCGTCCGCCAGGTGGCCGTGGCCGGCAAAGTGGGCGTACGCGTAGAAAGTGCCCCTCAACAAGGCACGCTGTTTACTCTCGATTTTCCGGCCTGCTGGGGTGAAGCCCGCAGGCTTACTTGACACTAGGAGAGGATTTGCTGGAGAATGGTGGAGCTCGTTTCACTCTTCCCACCCTACGCTTGCCATTACCCTTTCCGCAACAGAAACTACTTAACACCAGGAGACTTGATCATGGCTTATGTATTGATCGTAGACGACGACACGGATTTTGCCGAGGCAGTGAGCACCTTACTCAAAAGCCACGGCCACGAAGCAGCCATCGAGACCGACGCCGAGAAGGCTGTTGATCGCATTCGCGATCGCCGTCCCGACGCAGTGATCCTCGACGTCATGTTCCCCGAGAACGACACGGCCGGCTTTGACGTTGCCCGCGCAATCCGCCGCAACTTCGGCGGCCTGCCCGTCGTACTCTTGACTGCGGTCAACAACACGTTCCCCTTGGGCTTCAGCAACAAGGATCGCGACGGCACCTGGCTGCCCGTGGCCGAGTTCATGGAAAAGCCCGTCGATTTGAACCGCTTGTGCGAGAAGATCACCAGCCTCTTGGACAAGTAAGGGGAGTTCGTTTCATGGACTTCCGACCACCGCCCCCGACGTACTTCTTCAGCCGTTACTTTCCATCCTTCCGCTACGAAATGACTTCCATCAGGAAATCTGATGCCGCCAGGGTGAAAAAACCGAAGCGCATTGGGCGGACGCGTGTTAGACTTGCACACTGCCAAGGTGTTTGTTTGCCTAACCATTCGCCCCCCTGGAAGGTGGGATCATGGAAATCACACGCAATCAATACTACATGGCCGGACTGGTTCTGCTCCTCTTGGGCATCCAGTTTCGCATGATCGAATCGGTGGAACTCAAGGACCATTTTGCCAAGTTCATCGCCGAGCGGACGGACCATCCGCTGATCAGCGTCAGTTCCCAGTCCCCCCTGCTGGCTCCGGTGGAAGGTGCCGCCATCAATCGCGTCGTACACCCCCCCGAATGGATTGGATATGTATTTGCCTCGATTGGCAGCGTTCTGGTGCTGCACAGCTTAGCGATGCCCAAAAGCCCTTAGGATCGGCCCGGCTGCAACGCAGGCGAGACGCCCGCACCACAAGTTTTTGTGAACGAGTTCTTAGCTACCACTTGACCCTTCTGAACCGGTTCGATACGATTGTCTAGGGTCTGCGGCCTAGAGTTGTATGGTTTTCACCCGGATTTGTAACGAGATCTCTGACCAGGAGTTTTTTTTGATGCACGAATACCAGCGCTTGGAGGTAACGGAGGTTGGCGATGTAACGGTCGTGCGCTTTCGGAACCGCCGGATTACCGAAGACATCGACATCCAAGAGCTTGGTAATGAGATGTTCGGCCTCGTGGAGAACGACAAACGCAAGAAACTACTCTTGAATTTTTCGACGGTCGAATTCCTTGGCAGCGCGGCACTGGGCAAACTGATCACCCTGGACCGAAAGGTGAAGGCCCAGGGTGGCGTGCTGAAGTTCTCCAATATCGGTCTAAATATCTACGAGGTTTTCGCCATCACGAAACTCAACCGCTTCTTTGACATCAAAGAAGACGAGGCCGACGCCCTGGCCGCCTTTTAGGTGATCTAGCCAAACGCCCAACGATGCAAGCGGACCTATCTGTAGTAACCGGTTTTGCCCTGGATCCCGTGGCTACCGTTGATGTGGAAATGACCAAGATCGACCCATGGCTTTGGTGCTACGACCGCGTGATTGTCAGCGACTCCACGATAGCTAGGCAAGTTCTCGACGAAATGCTGGCTCAACTTGAAGCCCAACACTGGCAGCAACGGGACATTTTTGCGGTGCATTTGGCAGCGGAAGAGGCGCTGGCCAACGCCATCCAGCATGGAAACGGCTGCGATGCTCGGAAGAATGTCCGTTTCGTTTGCCTGTTGTACAGCGACCGGATTCGCATCGAGATCACGGACGAAGGCCAGGGTTTCGATCCTTCGGCCTTGCACGATCCAACCTGCGACGACCACCTTCACTCCCCCTGCGGCCGCGGCGTCATGCTCATGAGGGTTTTCATGTCGCGAGTCGCGTTCAACGCTCGCGGAAACGGCGTGACCATGGAAAAAGATCGAGTGCCGAGAGAAGATTGCTGGAAGTAGAATGGGGAGAGTGAAACGATCCCCACCATTTTTCTTTTCAGTAACAGAAACCTCTTACAAGATCAGCGTCACCTCGGCTTAGGCAAATCTTGGATTCTACTTTCGCGCCGCGATGGTGCCTTCCGTGGGACTGCTAGCCGTTGCATAGAGCTTTTTGGGAATCCGACCCGCAAGATAGGCCAACCGGCCGGCCTCGACGCCCAACTGCATGGCCTTGGCCATCCGGCAAGGATCTTTGGCGTGGGCGATGCCTGTGTTCAATAACACGCCGTCGACGCCCAGTTCCATGGCCACGGTCACATCACTGGCCGTACCCACGCCTGCGTCGATAATCACGGGATAATCCGGATCGCCGTCCTTGAGGTACTCCAGGCAGATACGGATGGCGTTGGGGTTGAGTACACCCTGGCCCGAGCCGATCGGGCTGCCGGCCGGCATGACGCTCGCTGCCCCCGCTGCCTTCAGCCGCCGTGCAACGACCGCATCGTCGCTCGTATAGACCAGCACCTGGAAGCCCTCGGCCACGAGTTTCTCGGTGGCTTCGAGCGTGGCTATCGGGTCGGGCAGCAGCGTCTTAGTGTCGCCCAGCACTTCAAGCTTTATCCAGTTGGCTCCCGGATTGTTCATCTGCGTGAGGATTTCTCGCCCCAGCCGAGCCACGCGAATGGCATCCTCGGCCGTGAAGCAGCCGGCCGTGTTGGGCAGGATCGTATAGCGGCGGGTGTCGATGAAGTCGAGCAAACTCTTGCCGGCCGCGTCGATGAGCCGTTCACGCCGCACGGCCACGGTGATGCACTCCGTGCCCGAGATGTCCAAGGATTGGCCCATCAACTCGTAGCTCGAGTACTTGCCCGTGCCGACGATCAAGCGGCTCTGGAACGCATGGGAACCGATCCGTAGCGAATCGGTGGAAGTCGAAAAGGAAGTAGTCATGGAATCGTGCGATGAATGGTTGACTAGGTAGGGTGGGACTAGTTCGCGTAGCGAGCGCCGGCCCACCATGACCAAAAATGATACTGAACTGTCGGTGGGCCCGCGCTCGCCAGAGGCTCACTGGTCCCACCCTACGCCTCCTATCCGCCGCCGACCAGGGTCACAATCTCTAACCGATCATTGCCCGCAAGGATATGTTCTTCGTGCTGCTGCCGCGGTACAAGCTGGAGGTTGACCTCAACCGCGACGGGCTTACCGGTCAGGCCCAGTTGCTCCAACAGCGCGGCGACGGTGCAGGCTTCGGCCGTCTCGCAAGGCTGCTCGTTGACAAGGATCTGCATGGGAAACACCACTCTTTATTCGTTTGTCTTGCCCGTCGCTGCCGATCCGGCACCTCGGAAACGACCAACATCCAATAACGTAAATTCCCCTCGCAGGGTTTGGCCGGCGTTCCACGCGGAACTCGACCAGGGGATTGCATAGGCAGCAACCCTACCGGATTGCAACTCGGCAACATAAACGAGCGATCGGCTCAAGGCCATGGTTTTGCCTCCCGTGCGCCGCAGATCAACCGTCCCGGTCGTCAAAAGGAACCGCGGGGATTTTGCCGGATTGATGCCCAAATCGGCAATGACGTTGTGCGTGTAGAATGCGTTGAAGTGGCCATTCTGCTTGGAAACCACCGCCGCACTCAGGTCGCCCGTGAGAAAATCGAGGAAGTAGACCGCCTCGACCGATTCATCACAGGATCCCGTGGCCATGGCGAATCCGTCGGTGCGGTCGGTGGCCACGGCATGCAAGGGAACATTCGGCCAGTATCCGGCAATCAACATGCCAACCACCAGACCGGCCACCAACCCCATGCCAAGACGCGACGGCTTGATCGACAAGAACATGACACAGAACTCCTTTTGCCATCAAGTTTCCTGGAAAAACCGAATATACCGCTCGCGGTCGAGGCTGACACGAACCCGAAGCGCAAGCGAGG
>JANXQG010000150.1 GCA_025356915.1 Planctomycetota bacterium
AAACACAGACTTGCTGGAACTATCCTTCTCGCCGTTGTCGCACTGCCTGTCATTGCCTTGGGGTTGTCACCGACAGAGCCTTGATCTCCACCCAGGACATATACTTCGTCGGATCCAATGCGGGATTACCAAATCGCGTGATGTAGAACGTGCCGCCAAAGCCGTATTTCTTCAGCAACCGACCGACGAACGTCACATGACTGCGGCACGCGTCGTCAAACGTGAGAACCACCAGCTTTTCCGGAATCGGATTGATAACGATTCCGTGCGGATCCGGCTCCGTCGGTGACAACCCGAAGGCAATGACAGGCAGTGCGACAACGGCGAGAAGGATAGTTCCAGCAAGTCTGTGTTTCATGGAGTTAGATCCCGGTGTGTTAAATTGCTGCGATCGTCAGGCGTCGTCGAACACCTTCCCGCCATTGTTCCGCTCCATCAGGAGCGAATCAACTTGGCCAATACCTCTTGGCACAACGGGCTACATTATACATGATAACACCCTTTCGTTAGTGACACGCAATACGTGTCACACGCCGCCGAGATTGACTATCGTGGAGTCGAAAATCCAAGGCGTGAGCGACAAGTTAGCGTTGGCACCGTATAGCGTGACGCTGTTCGCGTTCGACGTGACAAGATAGTTGCGACTTCGACTCACCCACTTGAGAACTGCCGGGGGGCATTGTTCTCGCCGCCCCTGGATTCAACTATAATTGGTCTCTTTGCGGATTTCCCCTCGACTGATCATCCTGTACCATGTCCGACTCGGCAGAGAACATTGGCACGCTGGGGCTAAAACCTCTTCCGTACCATGAGGCGATGTGCGTCTACCTCAAGGAGGAAGTGCCTGACGTTTGGCACTGGTATGCCTCCAACAAAGTCCGCGACGAACAGGCTGAGGCGATCCGGTTTGAGTTATTGAAATCCACCTATCGGGTGGAACGAGAGGCCCAGCCGGAAATTTATGCCGCCGCCGAAGACGTGGCCCGCAAGGTTTGCCGACATTACCAACAAAGCTCTTGCGCGACTTCGGTTGGAACGTCGCGTTCGTCCTGGCCAAGGACTGGTACGAGGATCGTACCGCCGTATTGGATCGTCTGGAGCGGCTTTTAACCGGCAATGAAGAACCGGAAGATGCCGAAGAGAAGTAATCGATGACCTGGTATACTGATTCCGAGAGATGGAATAAAATGGAACAACGATTACCAGCACGTGAACGCTTTCAAGGTTGCCTGCTCGGGTTGGCCATCGGTGATGGTTTGGGTGCCCGCTTTCAGGGGCAGCCGGCGGAGCATATTCGCGCACGTTATCCCACGGTTCGAGACCTGATTGACAATCCGCCCAACAACGAGTTGTGGTATACCGACGATACCCAGATGGCGATCGATGTGGCTGAGACGCTTAATGAAGGAGTTCTAGGAGGAAATCACCTCATGCGGCTTACCGTTGTCGAAGGCGACCTGCTCGACCAAGACGTGGACGTGATCGTCAACGCCTAGAATCGCAATATCATCCCATGGTGGCTACTGCTGCCCCAAGGCGTCTCCGGTGCCATCAAGAGGCGAGGCGGCTACGCACCATTCCGCGAGTTGGGCAAGAAAGGCCCCATTTCGTTGGGCGGTGCCGTCGAAACCGGCCCGGGGAAGCTACCGTACAAGGCGATCATCCATGTCGCCGGCATCAACATGCTCTGGCGCTCGTCAGAACAGTCGATCCGAGATTCGGTTCGTAATGCCATTCGCCTGGCTTCCGAGCGGGGATACCAATCAATCGCGTTCCCGTTGATCGGCTCTGGCAGCGGCGGCGGCAAGCCGGAGCGTGTCCTGGAGATCATGCGGGACGAACTGGCCCGAATCGAGTTCGCGGGCGAGGTACGAATCGTTCAGTTCAAGAAAGGGCCTGGGAGCGCCTGACCGACATGGCCGACATCAAGAATCCCCGACTGCTCTACGCCAAAGGTGCCCTATTTGTCCTTAGCGGAATCATGGCCGTGGGCCTGATCCTCGTGGAGCACCCAACTATCAAGGTTGCCCTGTTGCTCGGCATTGCCATCTGGTGCTTCGCCCGTGCCTATTATTTCGTTTTCTACGTCATCGAGCACTACGTCGATCCGAGCTACAAGTTCGCAGGGCTTTGGTCGTTTGTCCGCTACCTGTTTCGCAAAAGGAAACGGGGCGGATGAAATACGCAATCCTGTTTCTGATCCTTGTTGCTGCGCTACCAGGCCACCCTGGCCTACCACGTGCCCGGTGCCGATCATTCTCACGGTGCCAAGCCGCTTTTGATCCAGCTCGTCTATGACAAGACCGCGCTCGTGGTCAACGACCGGGTAAAAGCGACAGCCACGGTGACCAACAGGACGACCGTCGCTGCCCCGATGGTGATCCTCGACCTGCCGGTTCCGGCCGGCTTTGCTGTTGATGTGGAGGATCTTGAAACGCTTCGCTCGTCCGGCAAAATCGCCAAGTACCAGGTAACGCCGCGCAGCGCAATCGTCTACCTCCGTATGCTCGGTCCTTCCGAGCCGCTCGAACTGATCTATCACCTCCGTGCGACCATGCCGGTCAAGATCACCGCTCCGCCCGCCAGGGCCTACGAATACTACAACCCCGACTACCAAGCCAAGACTGTTCCGACACCGATGACTGTCGTCGCGGTGAAGTAGGGAGACGATGGTACCGGTTCACAGCCGAGCCGGGCCGCCTCGTTGCAAACGGACAAGAGATGGTGGCCATGCCTTTTGCCAGGAAATGGCGAATCTTGGACTGTTCCGGGGAGGGTATCGCACACCTACCGAGCGGACATTATGATAAGGCTAGTCGATCCCGCGCCCGCCGGGTGCGGTTCCCGTTGGACCGGAGTTCTCTGCCGTTGACACAACAAGGAAAGAACCATCAACTCTTTCCAAGAGAAAAGGACCATTTCCATGAAACTGCACTACATGATCGTCTTGCTCTTGGCTTCAGCCTCGATGCTGTCGGCCCAGACCGTCCCGCCGGCCTTGATGGTCCAGCAGGACGGCCGGTCGATGCCCCTGGGGCTGGCCAAACTCCAAACCGAAGTGCGGATCTTCGGCTCCGTGGCCGAGACGACGACCACAATGACTTTCGCCAACCCCTCAGCCCGGCCCGTGGAGGGCGACCTTTACTTTCCGCTGCCTGAAGGGGCCACGATCAGCAGCTACGCCCTAGACATCAATGGTACCATGGTCGACGGTGTCGCCGTGGAGAAGCACGAAGCCCGGCGGATCTTCGAGGAGGTTGTCCGCCAGGGCATCGACCCGGGGCTGGTCCAGTGGACCCAGGGCAACAACTTCCAGACGCGGGTCTTTCCCATCCCAGCCCACGGCAGTCGC
>JANXQG010000151.1 GCA_025356915.1 Planctomycetota bacterium
TGGTCAAACGCACGGGCCATTCCATTCTCATGGAAGCGGGGCGCGACCACTGGTTCCACGATCTATGCACCCTGCCGATTGCCAATGGCAAATGCGCCACGGAAGTGATGGATGCTGAAGATCCCCTGTTTATCCTCTACACCTCCGGCTCGACCGGCAAGCCCAAGGCCATTTTGCACACCCACGGTGGATACATGGTGGGAACCTATACCACGATCAAATATGTGTTCGATGTCAAGGATGACGACCGTTTCTGGTGTACTGCCGATCCCGGCTGGATTACGGGTCACTCCTACATCGTGTACGGGCCACTTCTTAATGGCGCGACAGCCTTCATGTTCGAGGGCGGTCCGTCTTACCCCTATCCCAACCGCTGGTGGCAGTTGATTGAACGCTATGGGATCAACATATTCTACACCGCCCCGACCGCTATTCGTGCTCTGATGCGATTTGGGGAGGCCTGGCCCAATCGGCACGATCTCTCTTCTTTGCGGCTGTTGGGTACGGTCGGCGAACCGATCAACCCCGAAGCATGGAAGTGGTTCTACCGCGTGATCGGCAAAGATCGCTGCCCGATCATGGACACCTGGTGGCAGACCGAAACGGGCGCATTTTTGATCACCCCCACACCGGTCGTACCGCTCAAACCTGGTTCAGCCACGCTGCCCTTCTTTGGGCAGGAAGCTGAAGTGGTTGGCGAAGATGGTTGCGTGGTGCCAGACGGCGAAGAAGGCTACTTGGTGCTCAAGAATCCCTGGCCCTCCATGCTGCGCACCATTTATGGCGACGACGAGCGCTATGTCAGCCAGTACTGGAGCCGGTTCCCCGGTAAATACATGACCGGAGACTCGGCCCGTCGCGACAAAAACGGTTATTACTGGATCATCGGGCGTGTGGATGATGTTATCAAGGTGTCGGGACACCGCTTGGGCACGGCGGAGGTCGAGTCGGCGTTGATTACTCATCCGGCAGTGGCTGAGTCAGCCGCCATCGGCCTGCCGCATGAGGTCAAAGGGCAGGCTATTCACTGTTTCGCACAGCTCAAGCCGGGCTTTGTCCCCACCGAAGATCTGTCCGAAGAGCTGCGTCAGCATGTGGCCTACCACTTAGGCCCGATTGCTCGGCCAGAAGAAGTCAAGTTTATCGACAAGCTGCCCAAGACTCGTTCAGGCAAAATCATGCGCCGCGTGCTGAAAGCGCGCTTACTGGGCCTGCCCGAAGGCGATATCTCGACCTTGGAGGAGTAGTGTTTTTCCATCCGATGTTTTTTCGGTCAGTCCAGCCAACCCATGCGTACCGCTCAGGTGCCTCACAATTCGATGGCTGCGGGAACCCTTTTTGCGGGGAGGCAGTGTGGCCTAGGCGAATTACGAGGGTAAGAGTACCGTCTCAATGACCTTGCACGATTCTGGGGAGTGAAGGGTCTAAGGACCGGCGAATCAATAAGTGTCGGGTTTTCGGAACGTACTCATCTCGCTCCGCGAGATGGAATGCATCTCGCGGAGCGAGATGAGTACAGTTATTGATTCGCCACCCCTAACCCTTCACGCTCCCTTGATTCACCGCTTCCTTATGGTACACTGAGTCCTGCGGGATGAAATCAAATTTTCTGCAATTTAATTAAAAAACCCTCGTCCCCTGCCCTCTCCCAAAAGGGAGAGGGGCAGTTTTCCTTTTCCTATCATCCATGCACGAACTCGATCATCAGCGCGAGAGAATTCAGGAAGACCTTCGCGGGCTGATTTCAGGCGACGTGCGGTGCGATGACCTTTTCTGCCAACTCTTTGCCAGCGACGGAAGTATCTATGAAGTCCGGCCGCTGGGCGTGGTACGTCCGCGATCGACTGCCGATGTTGCTGCTTGCGTACAGTACGCGGCCGAAAAACGCATTTCACTCCATGCTCGGGGTGCCGGCAGCGGCATGGCCGGCGAATCGCTTGGGCCGGGGCTGGTCGTCGACTTTTCAAAGTACCTGCGGCGGGTCATACGTATCGAGCAGGACTTGGTTCGCGTGCAAGCGGGAATCGTCCACGAGCGGCTCAACGCCCATCTGCGGTCGCGGGGGCGCATCTTCGGGCCTGATCCAGCCAATACGGCGGTCACCACGATGGGCAGCATGATCGCCATCGATGCATCAGGATCACGATGGCTGAAATATGGCTCCGTGCGGCGGCATGTCGAGAGCCTACAGGTGGTGCTGGCTGATGGGCAGGTGATGGAATTCGGCCGCGAACCGATCGTTTCCGGGACCAGTATCGACAGCAATCCCCGTAAGCGGGAACTCATCAACCGCCTTTCCGCAATTCTGGCCGCCTCGACCGACGTCATTCGCAGCCAGCAGCCGAAGAGCCCGCTGAATCGCTGCGGATACAATCTGGCCGATGTTGTCGGTGAGAACTTTATCGATCTGGCAGGTGTGATGGTTGGTTCGGAGGGTACGTTGGGCCTGATCACCGAGGCCACGCTGGCGACCCAGACCCTGCCGCGGCATCGCGGCGTGGTCTTGCTGCTGTATGAAAGCCTGGACAAGGCGGCACGATCGGTGCCGTTGATCCTGCCGTGGCGTCCGGCCGCTTGTGATTTGATGGATCGTCGCCATTTGAGCTTGGTGCGGGAGAGTGAAGTTCGCTTCGATCTGCTGATTCCCGCCGAGGCCGAAGCGGCCATGTTGGTCGAGTTTGAAGGCGATGAACCGCAGGAAATACGAGACCAGATGCGAGGTTTGATCGATGGCGTGCAGCAGCAAGCCCGACTAGCCTTTGGCAGCCGCCAGGCGTTTGACCAGGCAGAGACCGAATTATTTTTGAACTTGCCAAATCGGGCCATGCCGCTTTTGTATCGACTCAAAGGCTCCAGCCGCCCGGTGCCCGTGGTCGAGGACGTTTCCGTCCCGCCGGAGGTTCTTTCCGACTTCCTGGTGCGAACACAGAATGTACTCAAACGCCGGCAAGTGACGGCATCTCTGCTTTGTCACGCCGGCCATGGGCAGTTGCATATCCAGCCGTTTCTCGACCTGGACGATCCCAACGATGTGCAGCGGATGCGGCTGATGGCCGAGGAACTCTACGAAGAAGTGTTCCGTGTCGGCGGCACGATTGGCGGCGAACACGCTTATGGACTCAGCCGCACTCAATTTCTACAGCGACAGGCAGGGCCGCTCCATGAAGTCTTGCGGCAGGTCAAGCAGATATTCGACCCCGAAAATGTACTCAATCCAGGGAAGATCATCAACGATGATCTGGACCTAATGACGCGCAATTTGCGTCCGCCGCTTCGGCAGCCGCAGCTTGAAGGTGACCTGCCGCCAGAGGAACCAGAAAAGCCGGTCCTTCGCGACTTGGTGGAATTGCAAGTCAACTGGGATCCGCAGCGCGTGGCGGACGCCACGGCATCGTGCAACCGCTGTGGCGAGTGCCGTTCGCAATCGCCGCAAGTACGGATGTGCCCCATCTTCCGTTTTTTGCCCACCGAAGAGGCGTCGCCGCGCGCCAAGGCAAACTTGATCCGCGGCATACTCAATCGCAGCATCGACTTGAGCCGCTTGGCGACCGATGCCTTCAAGGAGGTAGCCGACCTGTGTGTTCACTGCCACAGTTGCCGGTTGGAATGTCCCGCCGGCGTCGATATTCCCAAGCTGATGATGGAAGCCAAGGCCGCCTATCTGCGCACCAACGGCCTGCGATTTGCCGATTGGATCATGACGCATTTGGATCTCCTGGCATCGATCGGTCACTTGGTCGCTCCGTTGACGAATTGGGCACTCGGCAACCGACAGATGCGCTGGCTCATCGAAAAGACACTGGGAATTGCCCAAGGACGCAAGTTGCCGCGAGTCACCTCGCGCCCCTTTCTCCGCAGGGCTGCGCGCCGCAGGCTGACCCGACAGAATCGCCGCAACACGCACCGGATACTCTATTTTGTCGATACTTTTGCCAACTTCCACGACCCGCAATTGGGCGAAGCACTCGTAAGCGTACTGAAGCACAACGGTATCGGCGTTTACGTTCCGGCTGACCAGTGGTCTTCGGGCATGGCCTCGATCGCCGGCGGTGCCCTTGAACATGCACGAAAAATTGCCAAGCACAATATCGCCCTGTTGGCCGAGTCCGTGCGGCAAGGCTACCACATCATCGCCACGGAACCTGCTGCTGCGCTCTGCCTGACGCACGAGTATCTTCATCTGATCGACGACGAGGACTCGCGCCTGGTGGCCGCCAACGCCAGCGAAGCATGCAGCTACCTTTGGAAAATGCACCTCACGGGCAAGTTGCAGCTCGACTTCAAGCCGGTTCACGCCAGTCTAGGTTACCATACTCCGTGCCACCTGCGGGCGTTGAATGTTGGTACTCCAGGAGAAAACCTGCTGGGACTGATCCCCGGTTTGCGTTTACACCATATCGAGCAGGGATGTTCCGGCATGGCCGGCACGTTTGGCATGTTGCACCGCAACTACCGCAGCAGTCTGCGGGCTGGCTGGGGACTGATTTCCAAGCTGAGAAATCCTGCAATTCAAGCCGGCACGACGGAGTGCAGTTCCTGCCGAATTCAGATGGAGCAAGGTACAACCAAACGAACCATTCACCCCATTAAACTTCTTGCCCTGGCTTACGGTCTGATGCCCGACGTGGCTTCGCTGTTGACCACCCCGGGAGAGGAGTTGGTTGTTAATTAACGCGCCGTTTCAAAACCCGTTATTAGCGCGGCCTTCCAGTCTGCGCACCGGGCTTTCAAACAGTGTCATCCAATAGATTTACCATGTCAACAACACTTTGGTATCGCGCCGGTCTTCGATTCCAATGCACGCAGTGCGGTGGTTGCTGTACGGGTGCACCGGGCTATGTCTGGATCAACAAAGAGGAAATCGCGGCTTTGGCTGCGGCAATGAAACTGGATGTTGATGAGTTCAAAAAACGGTACGTGCGGCAAGTTGGAATCCGCAAGAGCTTGGTTGAGTTTCCCAACGGCGACTGCGTTTTCTTCCACAGCGAGAGCCGAACATGCCAGGTCTACGAGGCACGGCCGCGTCAGTGCTGGACTTGGCCCTTCTGGAGCTCGAATCTTTCCAGTCCTGGGGCGTGGGAGCAAGCTGCGGAACGTTGTCCTGGCTGCAATCGCGGTACGCTGGTTATGCTGGAGAAGATCGAGGAGCAGCGTAACATTGTGCCAGTGTAGATCTCTTCCGATTGTTCCGGTTCTAGCGATAAGTTCAAGTTATCCGCTTGGGAGGCCGATAAGAACTTCGTTCCCGATTTTTAGAACATACACTCACGACCAAGAAGCTCGAATCGCCATTCGAGGGCGATGGCAGCCAGTCACTAAGCGAATTTCCGATTCCCAGACCACTCTCACTCCGGTTGACCTTGACTCTAGTCGTTACAGGGCCTACACTTGGAGCATGAAAAGTGGTTCCGTGGGGAATCAGAAAATTCCCAGGAAGCACCTGCTGGCGACCTCTTCTTACAGGAGATTCGAGCCGTGACCAAGAAGGATATAGTTCGCACCATTTCCGAGGAAATTGGGCTGACTCAGTTTCAGACTAAGGAAATTGTGCAGAAGACCTTCAACGCGATCGTTGAAACCCTAGTGGAGGGGGTCCGCATTGAACTGCGTAACTTTGGCGTGTTTGAAGTCAAGCGACGGGCACCGCGAAAGGCCCGTAACCCGCGAACGGGTGATAAAGTTTTTGTTCCCGAGAAGTATGTCGTCACCTTCAAACCGGGCAAAGTGATGGAGCAGCGCGTCCAGGAGCAGGAACACCAGGAAGCAGTTCGGGCGAAGGCTGCGGAAGAAGGCTGCGGGCCAGTAGCAAAAAAACGCGGCCGCAAAAAGTTTCGACCACTGGCCTGATGACGGTTCTTGGTAGGTTTGGAGAAAGTTTTCTCGATTTTATTTTCGTCCCCTTGCACGGAGGATTCGTCAGATGCGGAAGTTGATTTTGACGCTGACCTTGGGTTGGCTGGTCTCCTCGACCAGCGGGTGTGCTGTTCCCATTTTCTCGGGTGACCCGAATCGCCGTGCGCAGCAAGCGATTTACACGTCCGAGAACCTTCGTCTCTTGCAAGACGAATGGGAGCGGTTTTGGATGCTCGATCAGCCGGACCACATGACGCCATTCCGTACTCATGGCGGTTTGATCTAAAAGCGGTTTTGTAGGCAAATTGACAGTTCTCGGTCAAAGCCCTAGACTGGTGCTTTTGGGTTGCGCAGCAGCCCCATGCCGCCATGTCTAGCCCGAAAGCCAACTCGATCGTGAATCTTGTCGATGTGGATCTTGCCGTAAATCTTGGGCGATTACGCTTAGCCTGCCCTGTCCTGGTGGCCTCAGGGACCTTTGGCTATGCGCGGGAGATGGCCGGTCTTGTGGACCTTGGCCGCCTGGGCGGCATTCTACCGAAAACGATCACGCAGAATCCTCGTCCTGGTAATCCGCCGCCGCGGACCTACGAAACCAGCAGCGGCATGCTCAATTCGATCGGCTTGGATAACGATGGCATCGAATCGTTCATCACTCATTCACTGACCTATCTGGCCGGGCTGGGCACGAAGATCATCGTCAGCATCGCGGGCAAGAGCCAGCAGGAATTCGTCGATATGGCGGCCCGGCTCGATGGATTGCCGGGCGTTGATGCCTTGGAACTGAATATCTCATGTCCCAATGTCAGCGGCGGAGTCGATTTTGGCACCGATCCAGCAATGTGCGAGGCCGTGGTGGCCGGCGTCTGCAAAGCATGCAGTGTACCGGTAATCACCAAACTCACGCCCAACGTAACGGATGTTGCCCGAATTGCCCGCGCGGCCGAGGCCGGTGGCTGCGATGCCATCTCCCTGATCAACACCTGCCTGGGCATGGCCATCAACTGGCGGCGGCAGCGATCGCTTCTGGGACGGATGATGGGGGGACTGAGCGGCCCCGCCATCAAGCCGATCGCTTTACGGGCAGTTTTTCAGGCGGCTCAGTCGGTACGGATACCTATCGTTGGCATCGGAGGCATCGCTACGATTGACGATGTCATGGATTTTCTCGTTGTGGGGGCCACGGCCGTTCAAATTGGCACTGCAAACTTTTACAACCCAACCGCTTCGATCCAACTGCTCGATGCCCTACCGGCGGCACTGCGAGAACTCGGCGCCGCATCCGTGAGCCAGGTCGTCGGAACGCTCATCGTCGAGTGACACCAGCATCCTAACTCCTAACTCCTAACTCCTAACTCCTAACTCCTAACTCCTAACTCCTAACTCCTAGTCAGCCATGCCACGTATTCTTTCCGGGATCCAACCGACTGGGCGTTTCCATTGGGGCAACTACTTCGGTGCGATCCGCCAGTACATTGACCTACAAGATAAGCCCGAAACGGCCTTTTACTTCATTGCGGACCTGCACGCATTGACAACCGTTCGCACTCCCGCTGAGTTGCGAGGCTATACGCTCGATGCGGCACTCGATTTGTTGGCCCTGGGGCTTGATCCGAATCGGGCCTCGCTCTTTCTGCAATCGGACGTGCCCGAGGTCGCCCAACTTTGCTGGCTCCTTCTCAGCGGTACTCCCATGGGCCTGCTAGAGCGATGCGTTTCGTACAAGGACAAGAAGGCCCGTGGACTTCGCGCCGACGCAGGGCTATTCACCTATCCGGTGCTCATGGCGGCCGACATTTTGATCTACGACTCCGACATTGTGCCCGTCGGCGAGGATCAGGTTCAGCATATCGAGGTGGCACGCGACCTAGCCGGCAGTTTCAATCATGAGTTCGGCGAGACCTTCGTGCTGCCCAAGGAGAAAATCCTCGACAGTTCTGCCCGAGTTCCCGGCATCGATGGCCAGAAAATGTCGAAAAGTTACGGCAACACGCTGGCGGTTTTCGAGGATCCCAAGGCTTTGCGCAAACAGATTATGCGGATCGTCACCGACTCGCGGCTTCCGGAACAATCGAAACCGCCCGAAGGCGACCACTTGTTTGAACTCTACTCGCTCTTTGGGTCGGATGAGCAGTGCCAGACGCTTGCGGCGACCTATCGCCGCGGCGGCTTCGGGTACGGCGACGTGAAAAAATCCCTGGCCGATCTGGCCGTCGAGTTCTTCGCGGCAGCCCGGCAGCGACGCGAGGAACTGGTCGCCCATCCCGAGCGGGTCCGTGAGATTCTCGGCGACGGGGCTGCGACCGCTCGCAAGAAAGCGGCCGAAGTGCTTCTGCGGGCACAGAAAGCCTGCGGGATTAAGTAGGGGGGAAGACTCACCATGAATTACACGGCATTGGTTTAGGCATCGGCGGACTAGCTTGAGAAAATGGCTAACAAAACGCTTTTACCGGTCGTTTCCCCGGTCGCTCTGCGTCAGCCCAAGACCGACCGCCTCATCTTGTCGCGTTTTCTGAAGGACGCGACCGTCGACAGGTGGCTCGACGAGAATGTATTAATAGCCGCCCACGCCGTACTCGCCG
>JANXQG010000168.1 GCA_025356915.1 Planctomycetota bacterium
TCGGAAGGTGATTCACGACCAAAAGCGGGTCTTCCAATTCGGAACGCAATACCGGTCGACAGCCAGATACCGGCAGATGATCCAACTGGTTCGCAACGGCTACATCGGGCAACTCAAGCGGATCGACTTGTGGTGTCGCGACGTGTCGTTCAACGTGGACCAGTATCACGTCAAGCCGTTCGGATCCTCTGCGGAGATTCCGGTGCCAAAGGACCTGGACTTCGATGCCTGGATGGGGCCTTCGCTGATGGTCCCCTACACCGCGGATCGCGCTACCCCCTGGGGCGGATACCACTGCCCCGAGGTCTCCCTGGGCTTCATTGCCGGCTGCGGCATCCACGAGTTGGGACTCGCACAATGGGCCAACAAAGCCGATCATACCAGCCCGATCCGATACGCGGGGACCGGCCATGTGCCCACGGAGGGCGTTTTCCGGACGCTGGAACGCTGGGACGTGATGTGCGATTACGCCAACGGAGTGAAATTGCGTTTCATGGACTGCCGGACAGCCAAGTCGGTTGCCGGAAAGTATCTCCCCAGTTGGCATGACGGCGACGGCGTGGTTTTCCATGGAACCGAGGGATGGATCAGCGACGCGGAGGGTTTCTGCGCCAGCAACAGAGAGTTGTGGAGAACTAAGTTCAAGCCGAGCGATGAACAACTCATGGTCTCTGGGGAACACAACCGGAACTTCATCGACTGCGTCAAGTCGCGTCAAGAGACCATCTGCCCGGTCGAAATGGCGATCCGCTGCGACACCATCTGTCAGATGGCGAACCTCGCCGCACGAACAGGACGGGTCATTCAATGGGACCCCGAGAAAGAGACGATCATCGGTGACGCCGAAGCCTCCCAGATGCTCACCCGGCCTTACCGCGACCCATGGAAGGTATGGTAGACCAATCGATCGAAGGACTCGCAACGTCGGATGCGCCCGGAGGGCGCCGGATTCCGGGTCAAGCCCGTCGAGCCCAATCGTGTGTATAGCGACAATTACTTTTCCGGTCTGACGACCATTAGAATTCCCGGTTGAAGGCGGTTGATGGTTGTCGGGTAGACTATTGCAAGTCTCCATAGGAGGGGGACTTGTTATGGTCAAGGATCGACAAGTGAAACGGTTGTGGCAGGCTTTGTTGTCAGGGAAGACTTTGGCTCAATCGGCGGATAAGGCAGGTATGGACGAGAAGACGGCCAGGAAATATAGGAACCTTGGGCAACTTCCCGGTGAAGTTGCGTCAGAGCGCCATTGGCGGACCCGCAGCGACCCGTTCGCCGAGGTCTGGCCGGAGGTCCACGAGCTCCTGAAAGACGCTCCGGGACTGATGGCCAAGACACTCTTCGGGTGGCTTCAAACGAAGTACCCAGGCAAGTTCGACAACACGCTATTGCGCAGCTTTCAGCGGGGCGTAAAACGCTGGCGAGCAAGCGAAGGCGCAGCCAAGGAAGTGTTCTTCAGCCAGGTGCATCATCCTGGCCGGTTGTGCGCCTCGGACTTTACGCATATGGAGCGCTTGGGAGTGACGATCGGCGGCCAGCCGTTCGACCACTTGGTCTATCATTACGTGCTGACGTACTCGAACTGGGAATCGATCACAATCTGTTTTTCGGAGAGCTTTGAAAGCCTTAGCGAAGGGATCCAGAACGCGGTGTGGGAACTGGGCGGCGTGCCGCAGCGGCATCGCACCGATCGCATGAGCCTGGCCGTGAATAATGCTTCGAGCGAGAAGGAGTTTACGGGGCGCTACACGGCCTTGCTGGACTACTACAAGATGGAAATGGAGAAGATCCAGCCTGCGGAGGCGAATGAAAACGGGGACGTGGAACAATCGCATCGCCGCTTCAAGGAAGGCGTGGAGCAAGCCTTGTTGCTGCGGGGCCATCGAGACTTCGAGAGTCGGGACGCCTACGCGCGCTTCTTGAAAGAGCTGGTGGCGGCACGCAATGCGGGCTGTCGCAAGCGGTTGGACGAAGAGCTGCCTCTCTTGCGGCGTCTGCCCGAGCGGCGGCGGGAGAGTTGCAAGCGCGAGTCGCCGCGTGTGGAC
>JANXQG010000199.1 GCA_025356915.1 Planctomycetota bacterium
TCACAGGGCGTGCGCTCTTGGAGATAAGCGCGCAGGGCTTCAGCCGTTTCAGGCCACAGCGGGCAACTGCGATGCTTTTGACCTTTGCCCAGCAGGTTCACTTGCGGCGCGTCGTCAAGCCGCAGGTCGCCCACTTTCAGATGGACGATCTCGCTCGCCCGCGCCCCGGTGTTGTAGAGCACCAACAGCAGGGCCTGGTCTCGAACGCCCATACGTGCCGAGCCATTCACGGCGTCAAGCACCGCCTGGATTTCCTTTTCTTCCAGGTAGGTCATCGTCTTGTGCTCGTGGCGTTTCAAGGGAATCGCGCGGATCGTCTGACATTGGGGAAGCAACAAGGGGTTCTCGCGGGCCAGGAAGCCGAAGAAGGCGCGGATCGCCGCCAGCCGCGCGTTCCGCGTGCGGGCGCAGCATCCGCGAGCCGTTTCCAGATGATCCAGGAACGCCAGCACCAGCGGTTCGTCGAGGTCCTCCACGGTTAATTCCTCAACCGCCCTTTTCCGCGTATCGGCCGCGTAGCACAGCAACAGTTTCATGGTGTCGCGATAGGCCATAATGGTATTCGCCGCAAGTCCCTTTTGGACCGGCAAGTAATCGCTAAAGAACCGCTTCACGGGATTGGCCAGAGGAGTGTTCATGCGGGGCCTCCGTGCGACTTGACGTGCTGCAGGTAGTGGCGGTGGAAACGTTCGTCGACTTGCTCCAACAACTCCGCCGTCGCGTGCAGATAAACCTGCGTCGACTGAATGTCCACGTGTCCCAGATAGGTAGCCAACCACGGGAGGCGCGCGTTGACGTCCTGCCCGTCGCGATACCACGCCAACAGGCGATGAACGGCAAACGTGTGCCGCAGATCGTGAATTCGCGGGCCGGTGTCCCGGTGGTGCGGGATGCCGCATCGACACAAGAGTTGGAGGAACGTGTGATACACGGTGGGGTGGCACAGGCGGCGGCCGCGGCCGTTCAGGAACAACGGCGCGCCGGGCTCGCCTGAGCCGATGCGCTGCCGCTGTTCCACATACTGCCTCACGGCCTCGCCGGCCGTGCCGCTGAGGGACACCCAGCGGGCCTTGCGGAACTTTCCTGCGGCGACATAGAGGTTTTGCTCCGCGCGGTGGAAGTCCTCCAGGTTCAAGGCGAACGCTTCGCCGATGCGGATTCCCGTGCTATACAAGAGCCCCAGAAGCGTCCGGTAGGTGTATGGGCGAAGCGCGTTCGGGGGCGGTAGTCCTGCGGCGGCCGCCAACAGCCTCTGCACCTCACTGACGGTGTAGATGTGCGGCCGGCGGGCGTCTTGCGGACGGATCCCCCTGCGGCGCTCGGGGATGTAACATCGGGGGTCGGTCCGCGAGACGTACTCGCAGAATTGCCGGACCACGCTCAAGCGATTGTCGCGGGTCCGGCGGCGGAGTTGGCCGAGGGTCTCCTGATACCCGTCCGTTATCTCCCGTGTCAGACGCGGTGCCGTTGCCGGCCGTTGCTTCAGGAACCGATCGAAGTACAACAGCAATCGCGCCTGGGCTTGGTAATCCGAGCCCCCCGCGCGCCGCAACTCCACGAAACGCTGCAATTCGGCCGCCAAACAACTGTGAAACTCGATCGCTTTCATTTCGACACCTCCTGTGGCCACTCCAAGGCCACTTGCTTCAGGGCGTTGAAATCGACCTTGGTATAGCGAAACGTCGTACTCAGATACCGATGACCGAGCACGTCGGCGATGGCTTTCAGCCCGTTGCCCTGCCGAAGCATGCGGGTGGCGAAACCGTGCCGAAAGGCATGCGCGCCTGCGCTGGGAACGTCGATACCCGTCGCGGAGAGACGGCGTTGGACGATCGCCGAGAGCGTGGTCGAATGGGGGAAGGGATGGTAGGGAGCCCGAGACGTCAGAAAGACTTCCGGGTAAGAGCAGGCCGGACGGCCATTTTGCAGATAATCCAAGACGGCTTCGCCTACCTCCAAGGTCATGGGCACCCAAACGTCCTTGCCGTGCTTGGCGGCCTTGAAGAAGATCCGGTCCCGTACCCAGTCGAGTTCCTCCAAACGCAGGGCGCGCAACTGTCCGCCGCGCACCCCATAGGTGGAGAGTAACTGCAAGATGGCATAATCCCGCCGGCCGACTTGCGTGTTGCGCTCAACACCCTGCACGACTTCCGCAGTCTGCTGCTCGCTGAGGCCGCGTGGAACGGTGGCTAATTTGTAGGTCCGGATCGTGGGGACCGCGCGGTCCAACGGCAGCCGGAGGTAGCCCTCGTGCCAGGCGAAGCGGAAGAAGGTCCGCAAGGCCGACTGCATGGATCGGCGTGCCGACCGGCCGTTGGCGGACGCATAGGCCAGGACGAACTGCTCCACTTTCTCGCAGTCCAGCTTGGCCAGACCTCGCGGCGTCGCGTCCTGGCCGAGCGACTGGAGAAATCGAGTCAGGGAATGGGCGCGGACCTCAAGCGTTCCGGGCGCTGCATGCTGATACGATCGCATCCATCGGAGGTATCTGGCCAGCAGGGGTTCATAGACTGTACGCGAGGTCGTGGCGACGAAACGCCCTTCCTCGCGAAGGTAGTCGGCGAAACGGTTTACCGAGTACCGGACGCGCCGCAGGTGGGTTTCCAAAGGCCCGCGGTTGCGGCATCGAGAGGGATACTTGTCGAAGAACCCCTCGATTTCGCCGGCCGCCATGCTCTGCCGCATTCGGCCTCGCGGGCGGCGGAGATGCTCGTTCAAATGGCAGAGATGCCCCAGATGAAGCCGGGTCGTCCCACGACTGAACCCGTGATCCAACAACCACTTACAAAAACTGTCCAGGAGCTGCCCCAACGGAGCGCTCCGAAGCTTGGCGAGCGTCAATGGACACTCAAAGACTTGTTCCAACGCCATGATAACCTCCATTTCTGGCCTCGACCGTCGAGGCGTATGGAAGGTTGTCATAGACCAAAATTATGTGGAGTGCAAACTCGCCAGCGCCGAGAAAAACGCCTAGAATGGTGGGAGTTCAGAAAAAAGGAGGGCCGAACTTCACATAATTCGGAGCTTCACATAACATACTCATTTGATCGCGGTCCCGGCGTCCGAAGACGGCCTGCGGTGGGCCATCGGCGAGGCGCATCGGCGTTACTCGCGGCGGATCAACTTCCGCGAAAAATGGCGAGGGTATCTCTGGCAAGGGCGGTTTGCCTCGTTCGTGATGGACGAACCGTACCTCCTGGCGGCCACGCGCTACGTAGAGTTGAACCCAGTGCGGGCGAGACTCGTGTCCAGCCCCGGCGATTGGCCTTGGAGCAGTGCCCGGGCGCATCTATCTGGACGAGACGATCCGTTGGTGGAAGTTGCGCCCTTGTTGGCGATGATCGACGATTGGAATGCCTTTTTGAAGAGTGCCATGCCAGAAGAGGAACTGAGAGATATACGCCAGCACGGTCGCACTGGCCGGCCGCTGGGAGACGAAACTTTCCTTGGTCGTCTGGAGGAAATGGTAGGTCGTGTCCTCAAACCCCAAAAACGCGGCCCAAAACCGAAACAGAATACGAATTAAGTCATGTGTTTCCGGAATTCCACCCGGAATTCCAATTCCGGAATTTACATGCCGCCAACTGGAACTACCGCGCAGTACCACGGTAGTTCCGACAGTTATTTATGCGCCGATCCTTACTACTCGGCCTTCTTCTCATTCTTCTTCTCGCCACGATGCTTTCCGCCCTTATCCTTCCACTCCTTCCGCATCTTCTCCCGAGCGTCATTGTACTCTTTTTCCGTCAAGGATTCGGCCTTGCCGGCCAGCGCATCCCACATTTTGCCGATGTACTCTTTGGCCTTCTCCTTGCGGTCCTCCGGCATGCCCTTCAGCCGAGCGGCGACAAACTCGTCTTTGGTAAGCTTGCCATCCTTGTTCGCGTCCATGTCGGCAAAGCTCATCTGCGGCCGATCACCTTTTTTCTTGCCGTGTCCCTTGTCCGGCTTGCCATCCTGGGCAAACGCACTGGTTGCAAACACTCCGGCCATCGCCAAACTCAACACCATCTTCCAAAGTCTCATGTTCGATTCTCCATACACTTGGGGGGTGGTTGCCGCTTCCCGGCATCTACCGGGCGAGCAGCGAACCGATTCTCCTCCATTAAACCTCGCAGGTCCGAGAAAGTTCCGCACGGAAATGCCGTTTTGGAAATATATTTTTGGTTTTTCGGTAGCACTCGCACAATCCAACAGAGCAGTCAGCCTGAGAATAGTCGCAAGAACTTATGCTATTGAAGAGCATGGAGCGCACGCGCGGCCCGCCAGCGGTTGACCAGGGCCAAGGCCCGCAGGTCGAGTTTCAACAGCCGGACTAACTGCGACGGAGTGCAGCCCAGCACACCAGCGGCTGGCTTCGGCTCGGCATCCATGGCGGCCAGCAGATCCAATGCCTCGGCCAGCAGGGTTGGGAAGTCATCGTGTGAGGCACTTATCTTTAGCCCGCCGCCGCAGCGAGATTGCCAGAGAAGGCTTGGCGTATAGTCTGGGCCGCTGGATCGCCGGACCTCCAGTGCCAGGTTCATCCTGAGCCGGAAGAGAGCCACGGAATAGTTCTGGGCCTGGCTGCGGCGTTCGCTGGCCTCTGCACGTACGCCTGTCGGCAAGTGGCGCAGGCTGATTGCCGTCTCGACCTTGTTGCGGTGCTGACCTCCCGGTCCCGACCTGCGAAGGCGACGCACCTCGCACTCGGCAATCAACTGCTCTGCGCTGCTGGCCGCTGGGTGGTCGTTTGGGGACATCCAATGTGCCTTATGCAAACTGGCCGAAAACCTCCCGGGCGTACTGGCAGCTTCGCCGATGCGACTCGATAGCATCCATGGTCTTGGGCGTGCCCTTCTCCGGGGCCTGCTCCAGCACCAGGTGCGGCTTGACGCCCATCTCCAGCAGCCGCTTGGCCAGTGCGCGATAATCAATGTCGCCGTCGCAGAGGGCTTCCGTCCAGACGCCTTTGATCGACTGCCGCAGATGCAACTCGCAAATGCGGGATCCATGGAGCCGTACCACGTCGAAGAGGGCCACCTGCGAATTTCCCGAACCACGGTAGACCCAATGAGCGTCCAGGCAGAATCTGACATTCTTCGGATCGGTGCACAGGAGCATGTGATGAAATTCGCGGGCGGCGTTGCGCAACTCGGCGTCATGGTTGTGATAGGCAAGTACCATGCCCATGTCGCGCAGACGGCTGCCAAGTCGATCGAGGGCGGCCGCCTGGACCTTCAATTGAGCATCGTCTTTGCCCTCGGAGCCGCCCCAGCGCACGGGGCTGGGATTGGTGACGACGATCCGCGCGCCGGCGGCCTTTGCCCGTTCGGCAACAGCGACGATCTGGGTAATGCTTTTCTCCACGTCGGCCGCGCAGCACAGGTCGCTATTGACGTAAAAAGACCGCATCTCCAGGCCGTGCTTCTTCAGTAACATTCCCACCTTTTCCGCGTACTGAATCGAGTACATCGACGGCTCGAAGCCATTCACCCCGCTGCGGGCAACCTCGGCGAGGGCGGTGTCCACCATGCTGCCAAAATCACGGCGATCGCGATCATAAAACACCGCCCATGGGTACTCTTGGCAAGCTATGTGCAGCTTGTTGCCTGGCTCAGGCTCGGCTGCATGGCCCCCGCGGGCGACTAGCAGGGCCGCGCCGCCCAAGACGGCTGCTTGGTTCAGAAACTGCCGACGAGATTGATGTGAGAAAGACACGCTGCTCTCCTTGGTTCCTGTTGCGAGAAAGTAGGGTGGGACGAGTGAAACAAGCCCCACCATGAATCTAAAAAAGCCCTCGCCCCCTGCCCCTCTCCCGAGTACGGGAGAGGGGAGTTGTTTTCCTACGGCCTTGGCTTCTACTTCCCGGCCTTTTCCGGCGCGTGGATAGCTTCCGGCTGCGGCGAGAGCTTTGCACTGGGCACGGCATTTGCCTTCAGGTCGCCCAATGCGTATTGCATGCCGTCGCAGTAGAACTGGAGAAGTGTGGGATTCCAGAAGATTTCGTGGACGTGGCCCAGCGAGCAATAAAAAGCGTGGCCCTTGCCCACTTCTTGAATCCAGGCCACGGCATTGTCGCCGTCGGGACGGCTCTGATTTTTATTTATGCGGGTCATGTCCATGCTGAGCAGAACGTGCAAACGATCGCGGGAGTACGGCTCCTTGAAACGGTAGATCTCGTCTTTAACCCAGAAAGCCTTGCCGTCGAATGCCTTCGACAGCGGGCTTTTGGGATCGTCAAGCTTTACCGGAATCTGTTGCCAAGGATGGCCGTTGAATACCGCGCCGATCATCTCCTGACCTTCCTTCCAGGTGGGGAAGTTATCGCAGGCCGCATGAATGCCAACGATGCCGCCACCATTACGGACGAATTCGAGCAGGGCCTCACGGTGCTTGGGGTCCGTGAACTTCAGTAGCGTGGTATTATTGAACACCACTGCGTCGTACTTCTTGAGCGAATCAGCATCAAAGGCTTTCATGTCAACGCTGATGTCCGACTTCCACGCCCCGGTCTTCTCGCCCATCAACTCCAACGCCTTGGCACCGATTGGGATCGAGTCGTGCGGAAAACCTTCCGTGCGGCAGAAGATCAGGATCCGGCGTGGCTTCACCGGTTCCGCCGTGGCCTTGGCTGGCAAGGCCTCCTTGACCTTCT
>JANXQG010000210.1 GCA_025356915.1 Planctomycetota bacterium
TTTACGGCGGCGAGCAATAATTTTGAGTTAGCCATCGCGGTGGCGGTGGCGGTCTTCGGAATTGACCACGGAGCGGCCTTCGCGGCGGTGATCGGCCCGCTGGTCGAGGTGCCCGTGCTTATTGGCTTGGTCAGTGTGTCACTCTTTTTCAAGAAGCGGTTTTTCGCCAGTGAGTAATTGGCCGGGGGTGGCCAAGTGTCGGTAATGACTGGAAAACAGTTGCGGAAAGCAGAGGAAACATGATGTCCCAATACCTTGAAACAACAATCGACAAGTTCATTTTTCGCGTAGCTACGGATCGACTGTACACGCCTGAAGGCGTGTGGGCACTTCTGGAAGGGGATCGGGTGCGGGTTGGCCTGACCGATTACCAGCAGCAGCTTAATGGCGACATGGCCTTCGTTCACCTCAAACCCGTTGGAACGAAGTTTGCCGTGGGAGACGAGTTGGCGGAACTGGAAACCATCAAGGCGACGGTGAGTTTATTTTCGCCAGTTCGTGGGACGCTTGCGAAAATCAATCCTGACCTTGATTTTAGCCCGGAGTTCGTCAATCAAGACCCTTATGGCAAGGGATGGCTGGTGATGATTGAATCCGCGCACTGGGAGGCGGATCGTGCCAAGCTAATCGATGCCAAGGCGTACCTGGAATGGATGCGTTCCCAAGCTGAACAGGAGTTGAACAAGTGAGCAGTCGAACCGCAACTTACCATACGACGGTCGAGTGGAAGGGCGAACATTGGGGCCATCTTGTCATGGGCAATGGCCCTGAATACGAGTTCTCCGCTCCTCCCGAAGCCCACGGACATGCCGGCGTCTTCACACCCGAAGATGCCTACGTCGCCGCTGCGAACACCTGCGTGATGATGATGTTCATCTGGGCCGCAGAGCGATTCAAACTCAAGCTGCTCTCCTACGAGTGCCGCACGGAAGGGACAAAATTGATCGAACTCGATCGAACCGAGATTTTTACCCAGCTTTGCTTCATGCCGAAGATCCGCGTGGCGGCCAACGGCGAGTCGGCGACGGTCGTCGAGGCTCGCGTGCGAAGTGCCTTGCAGGCAGCCCAGAAATACAGCCTCGTGGCAAACTCAGTCAAATCGGAAATTGTTGTGAAACCCGATATCCTAATCGAGGAGTGATATTCATGATTATTCAAGTGCTTGGAACCGGTTGCACGAAGTGCAAAACCCTCTACGAACTGGCCAACATGGCGGTTAAAGAGACGGGCGTCGATGCGCTCGTCGAGAAGATCGAGGACATCCAGCAGATTATGACCTACAACATCCTCATGATGCCCGGCCTGGTGATCGATGGATATGTGACGGTCGCCGGGCGAGTTCCCAGTTTTGAAGAGATGAAAAAGCTGATTCTTGCGGCCAAGGCCGCGTGACAAGCTAGGAGGTTCCCATGACCGGCCAAATCAGTCCATCCCTGGTTCTTATCGTAACGTGCAGCGGAATCGGCAAGGTGCATGGGCTAGTCAGCCGAGAGGCGGTCTACCATCTTACCGATAAGCTGCTGCCCGGTCAGGCGGACACGGTCTGCTTGGCTTTGCTGGCAACGGGCGATCCCGAAACCAGGCAGAAGGTCCAGCAGACGCCCTGTATTACCCTGGATGGGTGCCCGAAACTCTGCGCCTATAAGAATGTCGAGTTGTCGGGTGGGAAGATCGCCAAGGGAATACGGGTCTATGACACCATGAAACGGCACCATGGTGCGAACTTCGGCACAGCGACGGCCCTGAGTGAAGAAGGTTGGGAGGTCGTCGAGGAAGTGGCGGCAGAGGTCGTTAAGATTTTCAGGCAGGAAGCCGCGACTTGAGGGGCAATCATGAATGAAACCATCTCAAAAGTTGGAATTATCTCTTGTAGTGGCGAAGAAATTCCCGAGGGCATGATCGCACGGCAGGGGGTCCGCCGCGTCTTGGAGGGGCTGCGTCCGCAGCAGACGGTAACACTCTGCCTACCGCTCTTTTTGGCTGGTGAGGTCGGGGAACGTCGCTTCGCCCGCGAGCACCCCACGATCACGGTCGATGGCTGCGATAAGCTCTGTGCCAAACGTGGTACGGAACAATTCAGCGGCGCAGTGAATACATCGCTCGTGGTGACGGATATTCTCGGCGGCCCGGCGCGTGGATGCCACCGCTCGACTCGACACGCCGACAAGGCCGACGAACAAGCGGTATGGCTGGTCGCTGAGCGGATCGCGGCGGAAGTTGATGCCCTGGCTGCCGCGGAAGTTCCGAACGATGTGACGAAGGTTCCCGCCACAAGTGGCGATGTCTGCGCCTGTAGTCGTCCTTCGCCCAATGGCAAGCTGGAAGTCAACGGCAAATCGGTTATCATTAACGGGTTGCCACTGATTTTTGAACAACTTCAGAAAAACGGACTGCAACCCGGCAACGGCTCGGCAGACACGTTGCTGGAAACCGTGAGGATTTACCATTTCATTGAGGCTGCGGAGGAAGCGGGCTATCGAGACTCGCTACAGGCAGCCTATCAAGCCTTTTGCCAGCGAGGCTCATAAGCTATGCGGCGACCTGAGCATGGAAAAAGGCAAGTCCCCGGTGACCGAGGACCGAATCAACAAGGTGGTCCAGCACGGCAAAAACCGGCTCGCCAAGCTTGGCAAGAAGTGACAGGATCGGCTGGCGAAGAGAGTGGTTCGCGGAGGCACTGATGGAAAACGATATCCAACCCGAAAAACGCAGCAAACCAGGGTCGATCAAAACGGTGGCCCTTGTCATCGGCGTTCTCGCCGTGGGGGCGGTTATGTCGCTCATCCGACGAAACGACCCTAACCAGAACCTAAACCAGTGCGGTTGCATTCCGCCCAGGACGGAGCCAGACACGGGCAAGCAAGAATCCCAGGACGCACTGCGGCGAGGTACTCGCCAGCGACTGCTGGACTCGGGAGCGACAACGTGCCTGCCTAGCAAAAAGTAGGAAAGACCAGACATGAACCTAAAGAATGCCGTTGCAGTCTGCCTGATTTCGCTCTTTTCGGCGACGCTCGTCGTCTTGATTGCTCGCTCGCTCGATTCACAATCTGCGTCGCAACTCAAACCACAGTTGGCCAGCATTCTCGAAGAGTTGCAGGCGATACGCAAGCAGGGCGGAATCGCCGTGACGCCGGGTGCTGCCCCCAGCCTCGAATCGACTGCGGACGGTCTGGTTATTTATTACTTTCACAGTAATATGCGCTGCCCGACCTGTCGATCCATTGAATCTCAGGCCAAGGAAACGGTTCAGGCAGACTTTGTTTCGCAGCTAACCCGTGGTGAGTTGACTTGGAAGATACTTAACTATGAACAGCCGGCAGGCAAGTTCCTCGCCACCAAATTTGAGATTCAAATGCCCGTTGTCGTACTAGCAAGAATGAAGGCTGGCCAGATCCAGGACTGGAAGCGTCTGGACGATGTCTGGGCACTGGTGGGTGACAAACCGGCTTTCGCGAAATATGTCCGCGATGAGATCAATCGATTCATTGCAGGTGATAAAAGGCCAGTACCCGCGGCACCGGCTATCAGTCGGCCGGTTATTCCAGTTCCCGATGTCAACGCGTCTGATCCGGTGCCCACAACGCAACCGCTAGCTATTCCCGTTCCCGAGTAAAACTTTTTTCTACCATTTCCCAAGGAGACTGACGTGATGAGATGTGCTATCCATGCCCTGTTTACTATTGTGGCCGTTGCGGTCGTGGCTTCGTTCGTTCCACAACCGGCATCCGCTGTCGATACCCCCACGGACCACACCGTGGTCATGTACTTCCATCGCACTCAGCGCTGCCCGACGTGCCTGAAGATGGGCAGCTACAGCGAGGAAGCGGTCAAGGGTGGGTTTGCCCAACAGATCAAGGACAATAAGGTCGAGTTTCACTACATCGACTTCCAAGACGAGAAGAACTCCGCACTCACCAAGGGCTATAAGGTCGCCGGCCCCACGCTGATCGTTGCCCGAGTCGCTGGCAACAAGGTCTTGGAATACAAGAACTTGTCCGAGATTTGGACCAAAGTTCGCGATAAGGCAGCGTTCACCGACTACGTGCAAACCAACGTCAAGGAGTACCAAAAATAGGCCCTCCTCGTAACTACCCGCATTCCGCTCCCAAAACCTAAAGAGCCGAAGAACAGGAGAATCTGATGGTTGCCTACTTACTCTATGCCGTTGCGGCCCTCTATCTGGGCGTACTAACGTCCATTAGTCCCTGCCCGTTGGCGACCAACATCGCGGCGATCTCCTATGTCGGCCAGAAGGTCGGCGATTCCCGGTCGGTTATGGCGGCTGGGCTTCTCTACACCCTGGGGCGTTGCCTGCTCTACATTGCTTTGGCCGCCCTATTGGCAACCACGGCGATGTCGATCCCCGCAGTGTCGGTGTTTCTTCAGAAGTACATGCATCTGACCCTTGGGCCTGTATTCTTGTTGCTTGGGCTGTTTCTGGTCGGGCTAGTCACTACGAACCTCGGTGGAGCGGGCATAACCGAAGGAATGCAGAAGAGCATCGACACGATGGGCGTGTGGGGCGCATTGCTCTTGGGTATACTCTTTGCGGTCTCCTTTTGCCCGACATCAGCGGCGTGGTTCTTCGGCCTGATCGCACTCATCATGGGCTCGGAAGTGGGTGCGATCACGGCCCTTATGGCCAAGATAGGCATCAGTCTGCCCCTGGCCACTTTGCCTGGGGGTACGATTGTTTTACCGTTCATCTACGGTATCGGCACCGCACTGCCGGTGCTGCTGGTTGCTTTCCTGCTGGCCTATAGTGCCAAGTCGATTGGCAAGACCTACAACATGCTGGCAAAGGTCGAGTGGTGGGCGAGGCAGATCACCGGTTGGGTATTTATTTTGGCGGGGGTCTACTTCTGTTTGAAGTATGCCTTTGAGGTTGATGTATTCTGATTTCTTTCAAGCTTCTTGGTGCTATCCCCGAATTCCAAACGGCCGCACGCCCCTACTGCGAGTGGTTTATTGCTGCCCATTAGCTTCTACACCCCACGGATCGAATGAATTCCAGATCCCTGAATTTGGGTCGATTTTCCTCGTCATCTTGACTAGAACCGGTCTCCACGCCAAAATTAGCACCGTTACGCGGGTTCAAAATTCCTGCAATTCAGTCAATTTTTCGCTAACCTCCCGTTCATCACATGCCTCTTGCCTGGAACGAAATTCGATATCGCGCGATTAAGTTCGCCAACGACTGGTCAAAAGCCGCGCGCGAATCCTCCGACAAACAAACTTTCTGGAATGAGTTCTTTGAAGTCTTCGGTGTTTCTCGCAAAGCCGTAGCCTCCTTTGAATCGCCCGTAAAGAAAATTTCCGGGCACGACGGGTTCATCGATCTCTTTTGGAAGGGCAACCTCATCATCGAGCACAAGTCGCTCGGCCAGAATCTCGGCAAGGCGCAATCTCAAGCGTTTGATTACATCCAGGCACTCTTCAACGAAGGTAAGCACAACGAGATCCCACGGTATGTCATCGTTTCCGACTTCGCACGCATCGTTCTTTACGATCTCGAACCCGAAGAGCAGCAATATCTTCCACTCTTTGCCGATCACCGCGTGCAAATCGCGGCCGATTTTCCGCTCCAGGAATTCCACAACAACATCCGCCCTTTCGCCTTTGTCGCGGGCTATAAACAACAGAAGCTCGATCCCGAAGATCCGGCCAACCTGCAAGCCGCTCGCATCATGGCCGACCTGCACGACGCGCTTAAAGCAGGCAAATACGCCGGCCACGAATTGCGAGTATTCCTCGTGCGTATCCTTTTCTGTCTCTTCGCTGAGGACACTGGCATTTTCGGCCAACCGCGCCAGTTCGAGCTTTACCTCCTCAACCACACAGCCCAAGATGCTTCCGATCTCGGTCCAAAACTCGCCCGTCTCTTTGAAGTCTTGAACACGCCCGAGGACAATCGCCAGAAGCACCTCGAAGCCGATCTTGCCGAGTTCCCTTACATCAATGGCGATTTGTTCAAGGAGCACCTTGCCTTCGCCGATTTCAACAGCGACATGCGCAACGCCCTCCTTGCCGCGAGTGCCTTTCGTTGGGAAAAGATTTCCCCCGCCGTCTTCGGTTCGCTCTTTCAGGAAGTGATGCAAGCACCTGAACGTCGCCAGCTTGGCGCACACTACACGGCCGAGATAAACATCATGAAGGTTGTTCGCTCCCTCTTCCTCGACGATCTGTCGGCGGAACTTGCAGCCATCAAAACCGACAAATCCACCCGGCGTGCGGCGAGGCTCAATGAATTCCACGACAAGCTCGCCGGCCTGCGATTCTTCGATCCGGCGTGCGGCTGCGGCAACTTCCTCGTCATCACCTATCGCGAGATTCGGGCACTGGAGTTGGATGTGTTGAAGCTGAAGTTCGGCCAGCAGCAGCACTTTACGCTCGACGAGATGAACAAGCTCTCGCGATTGGACGTCGACCAGATGTTCGGCATTG
>JANXQG010000169.1 GCA_025356915.1 Planctomycetota bacterium
TATCGCAAGGATGCATCATCCTACAGGCCACCGAAGCGCACCATTGACCTCGGAGCCACTCGGCAAGCGGTTTGGCGATTTAACCCTAGCCCCGCCCTAGGTATGCCCGTTACAAGCACCTCTGCCCTCTATGCCGT
Organism: Planctomycetota bacterium; assembly: GCA_025356915.1. Taxonomy (GTDB): domain Bacteria; phylum Planctomycetota; class Planctomycetia; order Pirellulales; family Thermoguttaceae; genus JANXQG01. Next base: position 138 of record JANXQG010000169.1, read on the forward strand.
CGGCGACACCGTTTCGTGGAGCAAACCGAGGCCAGCATCGAGAGTCGGCGGACGGGAAGCGACGCCGACCGGGACCTGGCGTTACCACAGCGCGTCCTTTCCATCAAGGAGATCGACGAGGCCGTAGTACGGCATTTCAAAATTACCCCGGAGGACTTGGCCCGCCACGGGCGAAGCGCCGGCTTGGCGAAGATTGTGGCTGTGGAGTTAGCTTGCCGGCTCACCGAATTATCGCAGCGGTCGATTGGCAAACATTACGGTGGCATCGGCTCGGCGGCGGTAAGCACAATCCATCGGAAGGTCCGCGACGGCCATCATGACGTGGAACAACCGCTGGCCGCCGTGATGCGAAAGTTAACTTTTAAGGTCTGACCCCGATGCCCCAATAACTGTACTCATCACGCTCCGCGTGATGGACTTTCATCACGGCGGAGCGTGATGAGTACGTTGGAAAACCCGACACTTATTGATGCGCCGGTCCTTAGCATGTAATCGGACAATCTCGACCGCGAGCGGTATAGTTGCGGACGGACCGTGGCAGTGTATAATTGCTGCACAAGAAGAGCCGATCGATCCACACAAGGCGATCAGGAGAACTGCAAAGTCCGGGGTCCGGTCCATTTTTCGGCAAGAACGGATGAAATTCACCAGAGATCCTTGCCCGAAAACATGGACCTGACCCCTTCGCGTTGGCCTATACAAAAACGAAACAGAGGAGTTTTTCACATGAGTAACTATTCTCGGCGGGACTTTTTGACTCACTCGGCAGCGGCTGGCATGTTGGCTTGGCAGGCAGACCACTTGTTGGCTGCCGGCGATGCCCCGGCCGCCAAGCCAATGGATATGGCCATCGCCCGATGGAAGGGGCCAGAACCCAAGGACGCGTCGGACCCGCAATTTTCCGACATCGCCACAAAACTGACGCAGCAAGCTATCGACGCGCTAGGTGGAATGAGGCGATTCGTCAAACGGGGCGATGTGGTGTGGGTCAAGCCCAACATCGGTTGGGACAGAAAACCGGAACAGGCGGGCAATACCAATCCCCAGGTTGTGGCCGCGCTGGTTGCCCTATGCCTCGACGCCGGTGCTAAAGCGGTTAAGGTCGGCGACTATTCGGTCCATGCGGCAGTCAAGACCTACGAGACGAGCGGAATCGGCCCAGCCGTCAAGACGCTAGGCGGCAAGATGGTCTTCCTCGACAAGCAACGCTTCAAGGAAACGGCAATCAATGGGGAACGGATCAAGACCCTCTTGCTGTATCCCGACATCCTCGAATGCGACCTGGTGATTAACGCGGCGATCGTGAAGCACCACGTGCTATCGAACGCCACGTTGTGCATGAAGAACTACATGGGCGTGATAGATAACCGCGCGCCGTTTCATCAGGACTTTGCCGCCTGCCTTTGCGATCTTACCCGATTCATGAAGCCGCGGCTATGCGTACTCGATGCCGTGCGGATCTTGAAGGATCACGGCCCCAGCGGCGGCAAGATGGAAGACGTGGTCGTCAAGACGACGGTGGCTGCGGGCGTAGACATCGTGGCCCTCGATGCGCTCGGCTTGGAATTGATGGGGAGGGAGCCTGGCGAGACCAAGAAGGCCGCATCGATCATCAAGTACGCGGAAGAGGCGGGTCTAGGCAAGTCCAACTACCGCTCGCTGGCACTGAAGGAGTTGTCTGTCTCATGAAGAAATGGCGACCCACGCTCAGCGGAGTTCTGGCGCGGCGAATCGTGCAAACGGCGGCGTTGCTATTGTTCTTCGGCCTGATCCTGTCGGCGCGGCGTCATGGCGAATCGGAACCCAATGTGTGGTGGCAAGGATTCTTCCTGCTCGACCCCTTGGTGCTGTTGCTGACCTGGTTGGCTGGCCGTGCCGTGCCCGCCGTTTTGTTGCTGTCGTTGGTGACCGTGGGGGTGACGATCCTGCTGGGCCGAGTGTTCTGCGGCTGGTTCTGTCCCTTGGGGACGATCCACGCCATCGCCGGGCGGTTCCTTGACTTCTGCTGGCCGCGTCGCAAACGGCCGGAACATTGGTCGCGCTGGCAACTGACAAAGTACTACCTGTTGTTCGCGGTGTTGTTGTCGGCGGCCTGCGGGATTCATTGGGGAGCGGTGCTCGATCCGCTGGTCCTGTTGTATCGGACGACCGTCGCTGTGCTGTTGCCGGGCATGCAGTGGGCCATCGAGGATGGCTCGAACGTACTTGGCATGGGTGAGTCGGCACGGCAACTGCTTCGCGAGCACGTCACCGAGGTCGAGCGTCAGGCTTTCTTCGGCAGCGGCCTGATCCTGATGCTGTTCGTGGCATTGTTGGCGTTGAATCGTTGGCGTCCGCGTTTCTGGTGTCGTTATCTGTGTCCTTTGGGCGCGTTGTTGGGATCGTTGGCACTGCGTCCCTTCCTGCGGCGCGTGGCCCGAGAGAGTTGTAACCAGTGCGACGTGTGTGGAATGAATTGCCATGGCGCCGCCTCGGAGACACCTGGCACCGACTGGCTGTCGGCGGAGTGCTTTGGCTGCCTTAACTGCACGGCCGCTTGCCATCGCGGAAGCTTGGGGTTTCGCCTGGCGTGGCCTTGGCAAGCGGTGCCGGACTCTGGAGCCGTCGCGAGCTTCGACCGCTCGCGTCGGAGGTTTCTGAGCGGCCTGCGCGGCATGGCGGGGGCGGCTGTAGGCGGGATAGCCGCGATGTTCCTCCTCCGCTCGACGCCCCAATCGCGCGGCTCTACGGGGAGCGAGAACCTGGTTCGCCCGCCGGGCGCATTGGCCGAGCGAGATTTCCTCAATCGTTGTACGGCCTGCGGCCTATGCATGAGAATCTGCCCCACCGGTTGCCTGCAACCTACGCTGGGCGAGGCAGGGCTGGAGGGGCTTTGGACACCGCACGTCGTACCACGCATCGGCCGCTGCGAGTACGACTGTACCCTCTGCGGCCACGTATGCCCCACCGGAGCAATCGCACCGTTAACGATCGACGAGAAGCATGCAGTAAAGATCGGCATCGCCATTCTCGACCGGTCGCGGTGCATTCCCTATGCTTACGCCCGCGATTGCGGAACGTGCGTCGAGGCATGCCCCTTCCCGGATAAGGCGATCCGGCTGGTCGACGTCGAAATTCAATTCCACGACGGCAAGCGTCAGCGGACCAAGGTCGTGAGCCAGCCAATGGTCGATCCCGATCGCTGCACCGGTTGCGGCGGCTGCGTGAAGGAGTGTACGTTTAAGGACGAGCCGGCAATCCGCGTGGTTAGTGCCAACGAAACCCGCACGCCGTCGGTCAAGCCGTTTCTCGACATGCAGCAGAAGGCCGCCGGAAAACCACTCGAGGCAAGTGCATCGCCACCCACCGAGAATCTCTATGGTGGCTAGCAATAGGTGGGGGGGTCACGGAAACTCAATCGCAGTGGTGCGTTGCGCGAACCCAATCGACCCTGATTCATGCGCCAGCCATGGTAACATGGCGGGTGAAGCGTTGACAAGGGCACACACAGGCCAGCCATTGAGCTCCGAAAAG
>JANXQG010000245.1 GCA_025356915.1 Planctomycetota bacterium
ATCACCGCCATGATCGTAATTCCCGCCATCCACATCTTCTGATTCTTGCGAAAAACACCGAAAGGACTTGCCATGGCTCAGGTATACCTCTATAGATGGATATAAGAATCTACCATTTTAGATTCCTGCACCATAAATGCAATGGCAAATCGGCCAGTCGGAAAACAACGATTGTGTTTGGCGTGTCACCTGTTACAATTCCTCAGTCCTCAGGGTTTGCGCTCGCGCTGCCCGATTGCAGCGAAAAAAACAAAATTGTCGCCCCTAGCCACACGGCTCACGTGGCGTAGGATAGATAGCTGATACTTATCAACAATTGTTCATAAACCGAACTGCCCAGACTGCCTATATTAACATGGCCAAGAAAGAATCCACTTCTCAAACGAACTCGTTGGTGATTGTCGAATCGCCGGCCAAGGCCCGCACCATCGGCAAGTTTCTCGGTAGCGGCTTCACGATTGAGGCCAGTATTGGGCACATTCGTGATTTGCCGAACGGTGCCAAAGAAGTGCCTGAGGAGTTCAAGCACGAGGATTGGGCCTACCTGGGAGTCAATGTCACCAAGGACTTCGATCCAATCTACATTATTCCGGCAAAGAAGGCCCAGCAGGTTCGCAAGCTGAAGGCCGCTTTAAAGGGTGCCACGGACCTCTACCTGGCGACGGACGAAGATCGCGAAGGGGAGGCCATCAGTTGGCATCTCTGTGAGGTGCTTAACCCGAAGGTTCCGGTCCATCGCCTGGTTTTTCACGAAATCACGGAAGAGGCGATTCGTGACGCACTGAAGCATCCGCGATCGATCGACCAAGCCCTAGTCCGCGCCCAGGAAGTGCGGCGGATTGTTGATCGGCTCTATGGATACGACGTTTCGCCTTTACTGTGGCGGAAGATCAAGCCGAAGCTCTCGGCCGGACGGGTACAGAGCGTGGCAGTTCGGCTGATCGTCGAGCGCGAGCGGCAGCGGATGGCCTTCCGAGCGGCCACCTATTGGGATCTCGTTGCCACGTTCGCCAAATCGGGCGGCGAGACCTTCGAGGCCATGCTCGTGTCGGTCGAAGGACGTAAAATCCCAGCCGGCCGCGACTTCGACCCTGCCACGGGCCAATTGAAAGACCCGACCTGCCTGCTGCTGAATGAACGGCAGGCCGGCGAGTTGGCCGCCAAGCTCCGTAGCGAGGCATCCCGTGTGGCCGAGTTGGAAGACAAGCCCTATACCACGCGGCCTTATCCACCTTTCACCACCAGCACGCTACAGCAGGAAGGCAACCGCAAGTACGGCTTTACCGCGCGGCGGACAATGGATGTGGCCCAAAGCCTCTACGAGAACGGCCACATCACCTACATGCGCACCGACTCGACTAACCTGGCTACCGTGGCCATTGAGACGGCGCGACAAATCATCTCAAGCCAGTATGGCAAGGAATATCTACCCGATCGGCCGCGGATATATCAGACCAAGGTCAAGAACGCGCAGGAAGCTCACGAAGCGATCCGGCCGGCTGGCCATCCGTTTGCCTTGCCCGAGTCGCTGCGCAATATACTCAGCCCCGACGAGTTCCGGCTCTACGACTTGATTTGGAAGCGAACCGTAGCCAGCCAGATGTCGGATGCACGGGCACGCCGCATCACAATCAGCGTGGTAGTGGACGGGGCTCGCTTCGAGGCCAGCGGCAAGATCATCGATTTTCCTGGATACTTGCGGGCTTATGTGGAAGGCTCCGACGATCCGGATAGCGACTTGGCTGGCCGCGAGGTTGTGCTTCCGCCGGTCACGGTGGGCGAGGCCCTCAATTGTCAACAGTTGCAGTCGAAGAGCCACACGACGCAGCCTCCCAATCGTTACAGCGAAGCCTCGCTCACCCGGGCGCTGGAGGAAATGGGTATTGGCCGGCCCAGCACCTACGCATCGATCATCGATACGATCCTTGCTCGCGACTACGTGTTCAAGTGGAAACGCGGCAATGTTCTGGTGCCGACCTGGACAGCCTTCGCCGTTTCACAGTTGCTCGAAGCGCATCTGCCGGACCTAGTCAACTACCAGTTCACTGCCGACATGGAAGATGAGCTTGACGCCATCAGCCGCGGCGAACTTGATTCCATCGAATACCTTCGCCATTTCTATTATGGCAAGGATGAAAAGGGGCTGAAGGATCTGGTCGCGACGAAGACCGGCGAGATCGACGCCCGCGACGTCTGCCGCGTACTTCTCGGCAAGCCCGAGGGACAGCCAGAGGTATTCGTGCGAGTTGGCCGCTACGGGCCGTTCCTGGAGCAAGGCGATCGACGGGCGAGCATTCCCGAGCAGACGCCGCCCGACGAACTATCGATGGAGACCTCGCTGAAGATGCTGGAAACGTCGGCACAGAGCGAAGAACCGCTGGGTCACGATTCCGACGGCAAGCCCGTCTACCTCAAGACAGGTCGCTTTGGACCCTATGTGCAACGCGGCAACTCCGATGAGGAAGAGAAGCCGCAAAACGCGTCGTTGCTCAAGGGGATGCAGCCCGAAGACGTGACGATTGACGTGGCGTTGAAGCTCTTATTGCTGCCAAGAACCTTGGGCCAGCATCCGCAGAGCGGCGAGCCGATCGTGGCGTATAACGGCCGCTTTGGACCCTATATAAAGTGTGACACCGAAACGCGCTCGTTGCCGGCCGGGCTTTCGCCACTGGAGGTGACGTTCGAGCAATCCATGGTGCTTTTGGCCCAGCCCAAGGTAGGGGGGCGCGGAGGCACTGCGAAGCGGGAACCGCTTCGAGTTTTTGAAGTCTCGCCGGTGACCAACACTCCGGTGCATTTGCTGGCCGGAAAATACGGCCCTTATCTGACCGACGGCGCGACCAACGCCACACTCCCCCGTGGCACAGCACCGGAGGAGGTGACGCTGGAATACGCCTTGAATCTTTTGAAGGCACGGGCCGAGCAAGGCCCCTCGAAGCGGCCCGCGCGCCGGACGGCAAAGAATGCCGCCGCCCCAAAGAAGGCGGCCGCCCCAAAGAAGGCGGCCGCCCCAAAGAAGGCGGCGAGGAAGAAAACGGCGAAAAAGACCGTGAAAAAGACGGCGAAAAAATCGGAGTGAACGAAACTA
>JANXQG010000265.1 GCA_025356915.1 Planctomycetota bacterium
GGGCAACGTCAGGCTGGAAAGCCTGACCTACTTGATATTCTGGCGGGTGGTTGTTTTTCACGCTCGTACCCTGTCACAATCGGTGCGGCCGGAGTATGATGGTTTATCTGGCCTAAGTTTTCCTCACCCTTTGCTTTTGCCTAACCTATGCCCGGCCCGCAACGACGAAAATCCTCTGTTAAGAAACCATTACGCCCCGGCAAGCCGGTTCATCGGCCTGCTGAAGGTCAGCGGGCAGGCCGCATCATTGGTTTGGAGGGTGGTGATGCTCCCATACCTAGCAAGTCGCAAACCAAACGTCCACCGAAGTCCGGTCCGCCGAAATCTCGTTCAACTGGCGAGAGTTCTGGCCATCGCCCATCGAACAAGGCTCGGGTGGGAGGAAAGCCACGCCGACCAATCCGACCAATCCGGCCACGTCGGCCACGTCCGCAGTCGGCAGTGGTCGGCGAGCGCCTGTCTGGCGAGCGACTGCAAAAGGTTCTGGCCGCAGCAGGGCTAGGAAGCCGCCGGCAATGCGAGGAGCTAATTACGACCGGCCGCGTCGAGGTGGACCGCAAAGTGGTGTCTCAGCTTGGCGCGCGGGTCGATTCGGCCGCCCAGGATATTCGCGTTGACGGCGAATCGTTATCGTTTGGACGCCGGGTTTATTATGCCGTGAACAAGCCCAAAGGGGTGGTGACCACAAATCGTGATCCCGGCCGCCGTCCTCGCGTGATCGACTTGGTGCCAAACCAAGATATTCGGTTGTTTGCTATCGGCAGGCTCGATTTGAACAGCGAAGGATTAATCCTGGTCACCAACGATGGTGAGTTAGCTAATCGCCTCACGCATCCCCGTTATGGTGTCGAGAAGGTCTATTTGGCCCAGGTTGTCGGCCGGCCGACGCTCGAGGTACTCGACAAGTTGAAACGCGGTGTCCATCTGGCCGAAGGCATTGCCCGGGTGCAGGATGTTCGCATTGAATCGCATCAGAAGGAAAGCACTTGGCTGGAGATAGTCCTCCGCGAAGGAGTGAATCGCGAGATTCGCCGCCTACTGGCACGGGTCGGCCACAAGGTGCTGCGGCTCGTTCGGGTGAGTGTGGGACCGATTCGTCTCGGCAAAATGCCGCCCGGCTCCGTTCGCTCCTTGGCCCACGAAGAAATTGTGGCGTTGCGGGCACTTGAGAAAAATCCGGAGGCTGGAAGTTAGGAGTTAGGAGTTAGGAGTTAGAATTTCTGATTCCCACCCCTAGCTCCGATCTCCCCGCTCCTAACTCCAAACTCCTAACTCCTCATCCCCATGCATACCTCCAATCCCGACCCTATATGCCAGGAAACGGTTGCTATTGAGGAACACGTTCTTCTTGCCCGTGATACCTATCGCCTGCGATTGCCCTGTCCGAGCATTGCCGCGAAAATTCTTCCTGGCCAGTTCTTGATGTTGCGTCTGCCAGGCACGAACGACCCGTTGTTGGGCCGTCCACTGGCTCTTTACGACACCTATCGCGCTGCCTCGGGCCAGCCGCAGGGGGTCGATATCGTTTATCAGGCAATCGGCCGGATGACGCGCCGCTTAGCTGGAATAAAGGTTGGCGACCGATTGGAGGTCTGGGGGCCGTTGGGAAATGGGTTTCCGCCCACGGAGACCGGCCATTTGATCATGGTGGCTGGCGGTATCGGCCAAACGCCATTCTTGGCACTGGCTCGTCATTATTTGGGCCTGGGCGAATACGGACAGCCGCCGCTAGTCGTCCCTCGAGCGCAGAGGGTGACGCTTTGCTACGGTCTGCGCACGGCCGCATTTATGGCGGGCGTCGACGACTTTCGTCGGTTAGGCGTCGATGTCTCGATCAGTACCGACGACGGTTCCGCCGGGCACCGCGGCACGGTGATCGAACTGGTTCCGCCCCTGGTCGATGCCTCGTCGTGTGCCTGTCGGATTGTCACCTGTGGACCGGAGAAGATGTTGCACGCCACGTCCGACATGGCGGCAAGAATGGGGCTTTCCTGCCAGGTTTCCCTGGAAAGGCCCATGGCCTGCGGGATCGGAATCTGCTTCAGTTGCGTGAAGAAGATCCGCGATCCGCAGGGTGAGTGGGACTATCGCAGAATTTGCGTCGAAGGACCGATATTCAATGCGGCCGACGTGGAATTTTAGATTTATCTATTCCGCAGGTGCTGTAGCTTTCAGCGTTTTGATCCGGGCAGCTAATCGCGACTTGGTCCGCGCGGCAGCATTGCGATGGATGACCTTGTGAGCGGCAGCGCGATCGAGCTTCTTGGCGGCAACTTGCAGGGCACCCTGGGCATCTTCCGCCTTGCCAGCGTCGACCGCATCAATCACTTTGCGAACGCGGGTTTTTAGCTCGCGTTTCACCGCACGGTTCTTATCTCGCCGCTCCAAGCTTTGACGGTGGCGTTTTTTTGCACTTGCTGAATGAGGCATGGTTTCCGCTATTTTGGGGAGTGATTCGGGTCATTGGGCCGACGTAGCAGGACCCAACCCGCACGCGGCGAATCAACCATTCTGTCGAAAGTTGGCGAGTTTGTCCAGAGGGGTTGCCAGGAAAACCGCCCCGCCACTTCCGTAAAACGGAATTTATTCCGTTGGATTGCCTTTTTCAGCCTTATTAGGGCCGGTCTCTGACCGAGCCACGCTGTCGACCTGGGCAAACGGAATGAATTCCGTTCTACGAAGCTATGCTTCACCGCTTTCCTCGTCACCCTCGTCCTTTTTTTGATTCTCCTCGCGTTTTGCTTGTCCGCCGCTCTTTTTGTCCTCTTCTTCCAACATGCGATGCAGGCGTTCCAAGAGGTCGGACACATCGCGATAGGTATAGTCCATGCTGGCCAAGGTCGTAAGGTACTTTTCAGCCTTGGGCAAATCCTTCAGCCCCATGGCCAACTTACCGGCACGATAATACGCTAATTTCTTTTCATCCTGATCGCGGTCGGGGATCTCTTGGGCCGCCTGCTCGAAGTGGTTCATCGCCAGATGATACTGTTTGATCCCCCGGAAACACTCACCAAGGTTGATAAGACATTTTCCCCTCTTGCGTGGGTCATGCTTGGCGACCTGATACTCCTTAATCGCCTCGCTGATATCGCCTTTCCACTGGTGCCGCTGGGCTAGTTCATAGCGGAAAATGAGATTATTCGGATAGCGTTCACAGCGGTTTCTGTAAACTTGCAGCTCCTTCTCGATGACGATCATGCGGAGCCGCTCAAACTCTTTCTTGTCCGCCTCTTTGCCCGTTTCCTTGGCTTTCTTGCCTCCTTCAGCCATCTTGGACCGCAAGGCGCGGAGTTGCACGTCCTCGATTTCCTCTCGTACCGTGGGGTCGTTGTTGGAAGCCGCGAGCTTCTGATTGAAAATCTCTTCAGCTTCTGCATAATGTTCGGTGTTCAAGTAGAGATTGCCCAGCTCGTCATAGCCGGCAAGATCCTTCGGGTTGCGCTGGATTCGCTGCTTGAGGCGGTCCTCGTGCGTAAACTCTTCCTGCTTAGTGCCCGGTTTTCCAGTCTTTTTGTCCTCGTCGTACTTGGGATCCTTGGCCTGATGCTGCAAAACGGTAAGCGTAGCAATGGACCGTTTGGGCATCTCGTCGTCAGGCCGGGCAATCTCGACTTTGTGCCAGAAGTTGATGGCCTCAACATAGCGATCCCGCTTGGTCAAGGCCTCGGCCAACTGACGGCAAACCTCGGCATCGGGCTTGTCTTTGGGAAACGTGTCGAAGGCGCACTTCAGATAGTACAGTTCGCAGTCGCCATAGGTCACGGCGGCGGAAACCCCCTCCTGGGTCATTATGCCGCAGCAGGCTGTGGCCATCGCGGTCAAGGTTGGAGCGTCCCAGGGATTCACCAGTAAAATGGAGATTCCTTGCTGGATTGCTTCATCCCAATCGGACTGAGCGATCGCCTTTTTCAGCGCAGCCCTGGCTCCGCGCTCCTTGAACTGCACCATCGGACCGAGTTTTTTGACGCTGCCATACTTTTTGTGCAGGTTCGCCATGAAACTCTGCAAATACACCAGATTGCCTGGATCGCCTTGCACACATTCGGTATAGAGATCGCTTGCGTAGTCGAATTTATCCTGGGATCCCTGCTTATTACCAGCCTCAAATAGCTTCTGCAGACGCTTGCGCAGAAGTGGAGAGGG
>JANXQG010000296.1 GCA_025356915.1 Planctomycetota bacterium
TTCTCGAATGCGGCCCGTGTCGAGATTGCACTGGTCGCCGTTTTCGCCGCTCCGGATGGGCCGCTAACCGCCAACCAGCTTGCGGGCATGCGTGCGGAGTTGTGGCCGGCGCAGGATGACCCGGCGGGGCTGGACGTCCGAAACCGGTGGGGAACAAGTACCGTTCGATGGCCTACACAACGTGTGGGACTTGGCCTCTGGTTCTCTGCCGAAGCAGCTCTGGGTACAAGCGACCAACCCCGGAGAGACGAACCTCACCCTAGCCGTGTACGATGCTGTCGACGTACTGATGGGCAGCAACATGGTGATGTTGACCGCCATCCAGTACTACGGCAACAGCGGAGTCTACATTTTCAATCAGTACGAGGTGCAAATCCTGGACGCAAACAGTTACTCGAATCCCAACGGCGGCCAAATTAGCAGTACAGGCCCCTTGAACGTGGGTGGCAACCTGAAGGTCGATCCGGGCTTGCTCGCGAACCCGACATGGCAACAGAGGTTTCCGAATCCGCCCCAGCTACTCTCGGAATCCAAGGGAACGGACAAGAAGACCGGCCAGCCGAACCGGGATGTAGCCATCCCTGTCGATACCTGCGTTCCCGGCGCGCTTTACGGCACCGCGTCCAATTTTGTCAAGAAAAATCCGGGGAAGGCAAACACACCTACGCAACAGAAGAACTGGTCCGTCGCGACCGGCGGCTGGAACACCCTTGAGATCCGATTTTGGGCGGCCACGAAAAACCCCGATGGCACGATTGCTACCCCCGCGAACATCGGGACTCGAAGGGCGTCGCCGGGCCGATCGACCTTCTCGCGCTGCAAAGGCAAATGGCGATCCTCGCCGCTGCGGTGCGGAAGCATCTCAACGGCATGGAAGAGTGGCCGTCACGGCTACGCCGCCTTGCGCGTGTAATGTTTCAGCAGTCCACGGAGCGCCTCATGGCAGTCGATCTCGCCGGGCGGGTCCATGTCGGTCAACTCGGGCGCTGGGGCGTCGCGCTCGTTCAAGATCACGTTGCCGAGTCCCTGGTGGGGTGCCGAAGGTGATAATACTCCAGCCGCGCGGCGAGGATTTGTCGCAGGTGCTGTTCGCCGAAGACGATGCCCTTGCCATGAAGGCGGCGTTATAGACGTCCATTCCGTCGGTAATCGTCCAGGGGCGTGTGGCGACGTCTGTTGCACGCTCCTCGGTCATCATCCAGCAACATTCGCTGGCGTCCACCGGCGTCGTTTGTCCCGAAACTCCGAGATTGGCTACATATTGGCTACACGACCGCTGATCCCGACAAATGCGAGCGCAAAAAAGAAGCCCCGCAAGTCTTTGCGGGGCTTGGGTTTAGAGAAGCGGAGGGCACGAGATTCGAACTCGCAACCCCTTGCGGGGCACCACATTTCCAGTGTGGCCGCTAACCATTCGCTTACCCTCCGAAGTCCTTGCTACACAAGGACTTATGGCTTGTATTTTGGTTGCGATTTGCCTTTGGATACGATTCGTGCTGATTCTGTCGTCGATTCAGAGATAGACCCTCACTTGTGAGGTGTCTCGCTTGTGGTAGAATTAGCCATGCTGCCACCTTTTAGGCAAAAGTTAGGTGGTGTCAAATTCATATCCGCGAGTGTATCGGGTGTCACAACGGGTGTCAAGCGGTTTGAATCGAGAGGCCAAGGAAATGCACAAAATACCGTAAAATACGTGTTTTTGCGCCCGTAGCTCAATTGGATAGAGCATCGGTCTTCGGAACCGAGGGTTGGGGGTTCAAATCCCTCCGGGCGTACTTACGATTCGGCACACTCCCCCGCGATGCAGGCCGATGCATCCGGGGGCAGGGACGTGCGTAAAGCACTATCTGTCAAAGGGTTGTGACCGTTGTCCGCCTTCATCTTCCTGGCCCTCCTCGGGCCGTCATCTGTGCATTCTGGTGCATGCGAATACGTGTCTTGCGCAAGGTGAATGGCACCAGGTTGGGCACCTCTCGGCACCACTGTGGGCACCTTTTCGATGCTCGGCTGGGCGTCATCCGTGCCCGTCGCCCGTAATTCCGCGGCCTGGGGTTTGTCCTTGGGGGTGAGCGAC
>JANXQG010000303.1 GCA_025356915.1 Planctomycetota bacterium
CGGCAATCTTCCAGATGTTCGACCAGCGAATCTTTCTTCTTGAAGTTCCGGCCGGCCATGTCACCCGAAAGCAGAGCGGCCATGAACTCGAGGGGATAATGGGCCTTCAGATAGGCCGTCATGTAGGCGATCAGGGCGTAGGCGGTGCTGTGAGATTTATTAAATCCATACCCCGCGAACTTCTCGATCAGCCCAAAAACCTCTTCGGACTTCTTCTTTGCCATCCCTTTCTGGAAGGCACCTTCGATGAACTCCTCGCGGTACTTGGCGATCGTCTCCAGCTTCTTCTTACCGATCGCCTTGATGCAGCTATAAGCATTGGCCAGGGCGATGCCGCCCAGTCGGTTGAGGATTCGCATCACCTGCTCTTGATAGACCATCACGCCGTGGGTCTCGGCCAGCACCTCTTCCATGACCGCGTGTTCATACTGGGCCTTCTTGCGGCCATGCTTAACCTGGATGTAGTCCTCGACCATGCCGCCTTCCAGCGGGCCAGGTCGATAGAGGGCGTTGGTGGCGATGATGTCGCGGAAGTGGTCGGGCTTCATCCGCTGCAAAAGATCGCGAATGCCGCCGCTTTCCAACTGGAACACGCCCTTCGTTTCACCGCGGCATAGCAGCGCAAAAGTCTCCTGATCATCCAGCGGAAACTTGTACGGATCGACGAGCTTCCCGGTCGTCTGCTCGATCAGTCCCATGACCTTCGAGAGAATGGTCAAGTTCCTCAGCCCCAGGAAATCCATCTTCAGCAGGCCGGCCTTCTCGACATCGCCCATCGCCCACTGCGTGATGATTTCTTCTTTGTTCTGTACATGCTGCAAGGGGACATAGTTCGTGAGCGGTCGGTCGGCGATGACCACCGCCGCGGCGTGCGTGCCGACGTTGCGAGCCAGGCCCTCGATCTTCATCGCCAGCATCAGAAGCTCGCGGATATCGGGGTCGGAGTCGTGCAGCTTCTTTAGGTCGTCGCTCTTCTCCAGGGCCGACTTGATCGTGATCTTCAGTTCATCGGGCACCATGGCCACCACGACATCGACCCGCGGAATCGGCATGCCCAGTGCTCGACCGACGTCGCGAATGGCTTGCCTGGCCGCCATCGTGCCGAACGTGCCAATCTGGGCGACGTTTTCCATGCCGTACTTGCCCTTGACGTACTGGATCACCTCGCCGCGGCGCTGTTGGCAGAAGTCGATATCGATATCAGGCGCCTCCCGGCGACTTTCGTCGAGGAACCGCTCAAATAGCAGATCGTAAGCCAGCGGGCAGACGTGGCTCAAAAACAACCCATAAGCCACCAGCGAACCAACGCCCGATCCGCGGGCCGTTGCCGGAATGTCTTGCTCGCGGGCGAAGCGAACGAAGTCCCACACGATAAGGAAGTAGTTGGAGAACCCCAGCTTGTTGATCACGTCCATCTCGCGATCGACGCGGGCCATGACTTCCTCCGACAATTCACCGTTGACCCATCGCTCGGGATGGTCGGCGTATCGCGTTTTCAGTCCGCTAATGACCAGTTCGCGGAGGAAATCCTCGGAGGTTTTCGCATCGGGCGGATTGAAGACGGGGAAGTGCCGTTTGCCCAACTCCAGGTCGAGTTGCACACCATCGGCGATCTCTTGCGATCGCTTCACGGCCTCGTCGTGGCCGGTGAAGACCGAGTACATCTCCTCGGGGCTGCGAAGATAGAATTCATTGGTATCCATCCGCATGCGGTTGGTGTCCGTGCGGAACTTCCCCGTGTTGACGCAGAGCAGGATATCCTGGGCTTCGGCATCTTCGCGGAGCACGTAGTGGACGTCGCTGGTGGCCACGAGCGGCAGGCCCATCTGGTTGGCCAGATCGATCGCGCCTTCCATGGCGATTCGCTGCTGTTCAATGCCGTTGTATTGGATCTCGATGAAATAACGATCGCCGAAAACCTTGTGATACCAGGCGGCCGCCTCGCGGGCTTTTTCCATGCCGGCCGCTCCGCCCATCAACAGGCCGCGGTTCAGTTCGCTGGAGACGCAGCCGCTTAAGCAGACCAAGCCTTCGCTATGGGCGGCCAGAATCTCTTTGTCGATGCGAGGACGGAAATAAAAACCTTCCAAAAAGGCTGCGGAGGAGAGTTTCAACAGGTTCTGAAAGCCTGTGCGGTCTTTTGCCAGAAGGGTGATGTGATAACTGGCGTCCTTTGAACTGCTGGCATTTTCCTTATAGAAACGGCTCGATGGGGCGATGTAGGCCTCGATGCCCACGATCGGGTTGATGCCAACATCCTTGGCCGCTTTATAGAACTCAAGTGCCCCGTGCAGGTTGCCGTGGTCGGTTAGGGCGAGGGAGTTCATCCCCAGATCTTTGGTCCGCGTCAGCAGGCCGGAGATTTTTCCGGCGCCATCGAGAAGGCTGTAGTGGCTGTGGCAGTGTAAATGGGCAAACGGTGGGGTACTCATCGGAACCTCCGTGCAAGGGAGCCGGACAAGGGAGCCGGACAAGGGACTGCACGAAATTGTAAATGATCAGAAACGGTTCGGCTAACCCTCGATTGGAGGAATTGCAGACCGCACGCTGGTGAGTGGGGCGGTTAGGAGATTTTGCCGAAAAAATGCTTTTTTAAGATGATCTCTGGCTGCCTCATGGTGGGAGCAAATGCATCGGATGGGTAACTTCCCGTGTCTTGCTCCAGCGCACTTCTGTTCCTGTCAAGTTATCCGTAAGCCCCACCGTTGTGACAAGCCGCAAGGACGACAGCCCCGGATGTCAACTACGGTTTATTCCCGTCGCTGTTCAAGCTTAACGCGTAAAGATACTTCTGGGAAGCGACGTATAATACGCCGTTGGCCGCAACGACGGAACTGTAGCAGCCGCTGCCGATTTTGATTGTCCGCAGTAACTTCTTCTCTTTGCCGATGGCGAACACCAGTATGCCTTTCGTGGTGGGCACATACACCCTGCCGTCGGCCACGAGCGTGGAACCCCATATCCGTCCGTTGATCTCATGCGTCCAGTAACCCTCGCCCGTGTTGGCATCGACGCAATGCACCACGCCGAACGTCTCGCCCACGTACAACAGGCCGTCTTGCACCGAGACCGTTGACATGCTACGTCCGATGTGGCCGTAACTCCAGACCGCCGCCGCTTTCGCCGGATCGATGCAAATGAGGTTCCCTTTACCCTCGCCACGGTTGGGATCACGGCCAATGGTCACGTAAATGCGGTCGTTGACGCATGCTGGCGTTCCGATGATCTCGCTGGGGCCGTTCTCCTCGCCGTAGGCAACGGTCCGGTTGTTACGGAACCTGCATTCGGGCGGATTGCAATCGATCGCCCAGACCTTCTTCAGAATAACCACCTTGCCATCGGCCGATGGGGTAGCCGGCTCAAAGGCATAACAGAAGCCGTCCCCGCCGCCGAAGATGATCAGCGTCTTGCCGCCGACTTCGCACAGCGAGGGCGAAGTCCACTGGCCCTTGAGGATCCGAGTGCCGATCTTCTCGTCATCCTTGGCCACGAGCCGGCCCGTTTTCTTGTCCAATACGATAAGACTCGGCGCCAGCGGAGTGACCACTTTGCGCTCTGAGCCGTTGATCCCATTGCCCGTACATACGTAGAGGAACCCGCCGTGGATCAGGACCGAGCAGGAGCTGGCGTCGTGCGGGTGGACATCCAACTCCTGAAAGAGATTATAGCGCCAGATGATATCGGCGTCAGTCGGCCGAAGTTCCACCTTGGGCTTGGGCTCGGTACTGACGTCGTCGGCTGCGGCCAGGTACGATGCCTCGTCCAGGAACGGGCCGTCGTTGCCGTTGGCCAGCCCCTCGACGTCGAGGCATAATATGTCGCTGCGATTGGTTACGATGTAGGCGCGGTTTCCCTCGACCGTAGCCGACGCGCAGACGCCGTATCCATTGTCCGAGTGCGGGGCACGTCGCTCCGGCAGTTTGGGCATGGCCAGATCCCAAAGGAGGTTGCCTGTCTTCTCGTCCAGGCAAACCAGCCGACCACCGGCATCGTCGCCGTTCCAACGCGTTTTTCCGTCGCGGGAAACTGGATTGTTCGTGCCGATGTAGACCCGCCCGCCGGCGACAGTCGTGGTTCCGTGGGTCCGCACGCCGAGTTTCGCCGCCCACTTTAGATAGGGGCCTTTGAGTGGCTCATTGCCCGATTGATCTTGATCGGTGTCCGGCCAGAATCCGTCGGGAAGTTGCTTCTCCTGGGATACCATGGTGCGCTGCGGTGTACCGCCCCACTGGGGCCAATCTGCTGCTGCCGCCGGAAGGCATTGCACGAGGAACATTGAACCGAGGCAGAGCATCGAGGCTCGCTTCATGGTATTATCCTAATAGGACGGGTTGCAGGCTTGGCGTTTCCGTCTAGGGTGGGAAGTCGGAGGAGTGGGCGGACTGGAGGCTTGACTGGCAATCGTGGCGTCAGCCGGCAGTCCAGTCTTCAAGTATAAACAAAGCGGACGCCGACTGCAAGCAGGGGAAGTTCCTCGGCTGCAAAGAAGAACGAGGATCTATCCGCCGTCGCCAGAGATTCACGTCGATCAGATTCGGTTGACACTGCAAGGCTTTGCGTCGACAATAACGAGATCAGGTCACGAAGAAACCACGGTCCGCGATCGGGAAATGTCCGATGCAACGCACTATGCTCATGTTGAAGGTAATTGCGGCGGCAATGCTCTTAGTGTCGCCTGCCCATCTCTGGGCCCAGTCGGGTGAAACGACTCCGACGGCCGACTGGCCCCAATGGCGCGGCATCCATCGCGATGGGCACGTGTCGGACTTGCCGCAGACCATGCCGCCCATGAAAGTCCTGTGGAAGCATCCCGTGGCTGGAGTGTGCGACGCCGGTATCGCAGTGACCGCCGGACGGGTCTTCATGGCCGATCGCGACGAGAGAAATGATTTCTATCGGTGCCTCGATGCCCGAAGTGGTACGGAGATATGGGTCCGCAGTTTCCCCAACACGCGCGAGATGGACTACGGCGCCGGCCCGAGGGCCACGCCGCTTGTTCACCGGGATAGGGTCTACGCGCTCAGCGCCTTCGGCGAACTGTTTTGCTTCGATTCGAGGACCGGCAAGACGGTCTGGCAGAAGGATTTTCTCAAGGATTTCGGTGCCGATAAAGTACCCAAATGGGGCTACTGTAGTTCACCACTGGTGACCCAGGGAAAACTTGTCGTCAGCCCCGGTGGCAAGGCGGCGATCGTGGCCCTCGACCCCGAGACGGGCAAGACGCTTTGGAACGGCGCGGGCACGGGGTCCAACTACTCGAGCCTCATCGTCGGCGTTTTCGGCGGCGTGGAGCAGATCGTGGGCCACGACGATGCGTCGTTGGGCGGCTGGGAAGTCGCCACCGGCAAACGTCTCTGGTCGATTGCCATGGAGCAAGTTGAGCCGCCCTTCATTGTACCCACGCCGGTCAATGTCGGCGGTAAACTCCTCGTGACCGACCAGAAGAACGAGACGCAACTTTTCGCCTTCGGCAAGGCCGGCCTGATCGTGGAGCAGCCGATCGCCAAGAGCGAGGAGATCGCCCCCGAGGTCGTTACGCCAGTCGCCGTGGGCGATTTGATCCTCGGGCAGTCGAAGAAACTCATCTGCCTCGATGCTTCCAACAAGCTAGTCAGGTTGTGGGCGGAAGGAGCCAGGACGTTCAAGGCCGACTGCCACTTGATCGTGACACAGGACCGCGGTTTGGCCTTCAACAAACGCGGCGAGGTAGCGCTGTTCTCCTTCGACCGCAAGGGCGTGAAGGTTCTTGGAGAGAAAAAACTGTGCCGCCAGACGCCCATGCACCCGACACTGGCAGACGGCCGACTCTATGTGCGGGACGGCGAGTTCCTGTATTGCTACGATCTATCAGACGGTCAGTAACATTCTTGCGTCAGCCCGAGACAACTGGGCGCCGCGATCGCAGCGATAAATCGCCAAGCCTATCTTGAATCGTTCGCTTGTTTTAGGATTTAGGCCAGCTTCCGCTTTCGCCAGGCCCACCCCATCAGCCCTATCATACCAACGCCAAGCAACCCCAACGTCGAAGGCTCAGGCACCACATTCAACACCAGATCGGTGCCTTCCACGGCGAGCGTAGCCGAATAGATGCCGATCATGCCGCTGCGATTATCTCCCAAGCTGTTGCTGATTGATTCGGCATCAATCAGAACGTATTTGCCTTGGCCAAAACCGCCCAACCGCGTGAAGTGGAAGTCCGAGAACTGCTGGTCGCTGAGAGCAACAGGTGGGGCCGCTTTTGTCGAAATTATGCATACGAACAGGGTGGGCTGAACCTTTTTTCTATCCTTACAGCCCAGCAGTTCGATACTACCTACAGGTTTTGACCAGCACTTTCACCAACCCCTTTTCCTTCTTCAGGCAACGTAAAACTCGCGGACGAACTGCTCGAATTGCAGTTTGGCTGGGTCGTCTTCATCAACAACCGCCCACCATTGGTAGCGCACCCAATCCAGATCGAGCAAACCGCGGTTCGCCGTGAGAATGCCCTGAATGTCCTGCTGATCCTGCGGGCGCATGGCGATCAGTTTGAGTACAAGCAGTCCTTCCGCATCGGCCACGCGAATCGGTCGGCCGCCAATGTCTTCCCACTTCGCCCGCTCCAGAATCCGCTGGAAGAGAGGGAGCAGGGCCTTGATCCAGTCGACGCGAACCTGTCCGTGCCGGAATTCGAGCAAGTTGTCCTCGTTCCAGGATCGGATAGCCCGATAGACTTCCAGGTCAAATTCCTCCTGCTGGAGCGATTCCAGCAATCGCGGGAGTTCCATCTGCGAAGTGGCTACCAGCAGGTCAATGTCCCACGTGGTGCGAACCGTCCCGCGAACTGCGGCGCCCAAGCCGCCAATCAGCGCGTAATTCGTTCGGTGCTCATTGAGAACATGGGCGAGCCGATCGAGCACCTGTTGTAGATCATCCGCGGTTGGTTGTGGAGCCGGCATGTTTGGCGATAAACTCCTTCATTCGCTGCTGCCACTGCCGCTCGCAGCACTCGTGATACTCAAACTGTCCGGCACTCCGCCCACCTGCCGACGCCAGTGCCCTAACCACCTTGAGCGTCTGGGCAACCGCGGCGATTCGCTGAGTGGCGGTCCAATCGCGCTCGATCTCCACTTGTCGCTCGAGGCGCGAGACTTCCGAAGGGAACGAGATGGGTAGATCCAAGAGCATAATGCCATTCTATTGCGCGGCCGGCATCCCGTCCATCGCCGTTCGCCAGAAAATCCCTACCCTCTCCAAACTCGCAGCACCCACTGGTGGTGCTCGGTAGAGAAGAAAAGAGCAGCCATTGAGCTTGGGACGCATGCGTAATATAGGCAGCTTATGACATTGAGTAATCTCAACATTCTTTCCTCGGAACAAAGGGTCGCAACTGGGATCGGCCACACCTTTTGTCGATAATTCTTGCCATAATGTGCCAGGCAAGATCGCTAGGTAGCAAATCAAAGGAAACCCGGTTTTGGTTCAATCGATTCACGCGGAGTATAATGGAAGTGTGATTGTGCCCGACGAGCCACTGGCCCTTCTGCCTGGCCAACGATTGCGTCTCGAGATCGAGACGATTGAGGCAGATGAGCCTCGATTCGCGGAACTACTGGAGTTGGATGCCGATATTTCTGACGCTCCATCCGATCTGGCAAGTCAGCACGATCACTATTTGTACGGAACACCCAAGCGATGAGCAACACACTCGAAGACGTTTTTGCTGATACGGTGTATTGGCTGGCGCTGGTTGTCCGACAAGATGCCTACCATGTTCGCGCGACGGAGTGGATTAAGAGAATCCGCGGGCGGATCATCACAACCGATGGGGTGCTGATCGAAACGACGAGTGCGCTCGCAACGTCGCCCAGGCGATCGGCCGCGGTGTAACTCATGCAACGCCTGCGTTCGCGTGAGGATACGGCCTTTCTCAAGTGCGGCAATCTGCACCAAGGCTTCGCCCGCGTCCGCTGCCCAGACTGTCAGCATGAGATGAAGTACACGAACTCGACATGGATGCCTTCACCCATCGCCGTTCGCGGGCCGATTGCCTTACGAACTCCATCAACTGCTGCACGCGGATCCCCTGATCGAGGCCCGGTTCCGCGGTACACCCTTGGGCAACGGCCTGAAGGAAATTGGCCAGGCAGGCCACATGTCCGCGGGTCCAGCCGATGGCCGCTTTGTGGCTGGGAAACGCGGCGGCCGGTGGCAAGTAACGCTGGCCGGTGTCGATGCGATTCCACCCTCGCACGCCGCCCAGCGGGCGATCGGCGGCCGTCGCGTCGTAAAACTCCAGATGATGCGAATCCATGAGGTTGAATCGCAACGCCCCCTGCGAGCCATGGATCTCGATCCGCAGTTCGTCTTCCGCGCCGGAGGCGATTTTCGTCGCCTCGATCGTGCCGGGCGCACCCGATTGCAGCCGAGCCAGGATCAGCACGCAATCTTCGGCATCGATCGGCACCTTGTGGGAAGGAGTCTCCGCGGACGGCCGCTCGGCGTAAGCGGTGTGGGTCTCGGCCATTACGGCGTCGATCGGACCGGCCAAATGCTCCACAAGGTCCAGTACGTGCGAGGCCAGGTCGGCGATTACGCCTCCGCCCGCCGCCCCAGAGAGTTTCCATCGCGCCGGGGCGTTCGGGTCGGCATTGCCGCCGTGTAAGTAGGCGGCGCGGAACTGAAGCACGCGACCCAGGCGGCCTTCGTCGATCAATTGCTTCGCCCTTAACGTGGCTGGAAAGAAACGGCACTGGAATGTCATCTGCGCCGTGCCGCGATAGCCCGCAAGTGTGGCGGCGACCTGCCGGGCCTGGTCCCACGTGGCCACCAAGGGTTTATCGCAGTAGATATGTTTTTGATGGGCGATCGCCGAAAGCAGGGCCTCGCAGTGCCGGTCGTTGGGCGTGCAGATATGGACGATATCGATGTCGGGGTTCTCCGTCACCGCACGGAAATCGGTCGCGGCCACGTCGGCCCCAACCAGTCGCCGGGCTTTTTCGGCCGTTTCCGCCCGAGTGGTGACGACATGCGTAATCCGGGCCGAAAGCGGCGGCGGATCGTAGTAATACGGCAGTGTCGCATAGCCGTAGGCATGCACGCGGCCAATCATGCCAAAACCGAGGATGCCCACACGATAGGTTTTCATTACTTCGCGAACTGGTTTTCATCGATCGAAGGCTCGCCCCCGAACTGGCTGCCATCGGGAGTCACCAAGAGTTGGTAAACCGTGATTTTGGCTGCGGGGTCGCTGCCGGCAGCAAAATTCACGCCTACGTCATCTCGCAGGAATTGGACGTGTCCGTCGCAAAAGCTCACGATCGCTCCGCCACTGTGGTTTGAATTAATGTTCGCCGTCATCGAGTTGCCGTTGTAATAGCTGGTCTGACTACCATAGGGCGCGGCAAAAGTTGCATAGGCATTGGCACGGGTTGCCCCAAAGGCCGAAGTATAATTACTCGCCGATACATTGAAGCCAAAGGTATGACTGATCTGGGGTAGCCAGGGGGGATCGCCGGAAGAAATTGCCGTACTGAAGTACCAGTTGTGCACCTTATTCGACGCGCCTACGGCAGCGGCGGGGGCTTTTTGGGTGTTTTCACCCAGCAGGAGGGTGTTCGCGGCGCCGTCCGCACTCGAGATGGAATCTACGGTTAGCGGCGGCAAGGGCGGATTCAGCGTTCGATCTCGCAGGACCAGCCCATTCGCAATGTAGGAGTTTTCACCGCTGCTCTGGTTGGAGGGAGGCGGATCGCTGGGGCATATCAGCAACTTCAAACCCAACGGAACTAATGTGTATGAGAAGCCTTTAAAATCGGTAGAATTGATTGTTTTCCAGAGGTCGTTGCGGTCCAATCTCGGCAGCAACATTGTCACCCAAGAGATCGTTGTGCAGCCGGAAATAGGCTTGCTCGGTGGATTCGGTGGATTCGGATTCTGCCAGCCGGGAAACGATTTTTCCGAACCTTCGTAGGACAGCAGTGCAAGGCATAATTGTTTCTGATTGTTC
>JANXQG010000321.1 GCA_025356915.1 Planctomycetota bacterium
CCCCGCGAGTGCCAGTCGCGGGCAGGCAATGTACCGCGACGAACCGTGGAGGGAGAATACCGAAACCAAGCAAGTCGAAACCCATCGGCCCCGGCGCGCGCGATAAGTTGTCGGGCCCCCTTGCAGTGATCGTGTGACCGGGCTATTCAATTGACTCCACCGACTACAACCAGTAGTATGGTCGGCATGGAAGAGTTGTACCCCCGGACGATTTTGGAACTGGAAGACCGCTTCACCACTGAGGACGCCTGCCGCGAATATCTCACGCGACTGCGGTGGCCCAAGGGCTTTGTCTGCCCTCGTTGTGGGCACCAGGGCGGATGGTCGGCCACGCGGGGCCAGGTAATCTGTCAAGGGTGCCGTTACCAGGCTTCTCTCACGGCGGGAACGATCTTTCAGGACACCCACAAGCCCTTGCGTCTTTGGTTTCGGGCGATTTGGCAGGTCACCAGTCAGAAGAACGGCGCCAGCGCGCTCAACGTGCAGCAGGTTCTCGGCTTGGGAAGTTATCAGACCGCCTGGACATGGATGCACAAGCTGAGGCGGGCCATGGTTCGCCCTGGACGGGATTGCCTCGGCGGTCGAGTGGAAGTCGATGAGACGTATGTGGGCGGCGAAAGCAAAGGGAAGGATGGTCGGAGTACCGACAAGGCTTTGGTCGTCATTGCGGTGGAAGAGGATGGTTCGGGCATGGGGCGAATCCGTATGGCACGGATCGCCGACGAGACACGGAACTCCCTGCATCGCTTCATCCAAGCCTCGATCCAACCAGGGAGTATCATCCATACGGATGGAAACCCGTCCTACAACGGGCTGGAGACCATCGGCTACGCCCACGAGGCGACAGTTCTGTTAGGCCGCAGGAAAGATGCTGCTACCGAGTTGCTGCCCCGAGTCCACCGGATCGCAGCCCTGTTGAAACGATGGTTGCTGGGCACCCACCAGGGCGCCGTCCACCCAACCTACCTCGATTATTATCTCGACGAATTCACCTTCCGCTTCAACCGACGCACATCACGC
Source organism: Planctomycetota bacterium (assembly GCA_025356915.1). GTDB lineage: Bacteria > Planctomycetota > Planctomycetia > Pirellulales > Thermoguttaceae > JANXQG01. The sequence continues at coordinate 1,021 of JANXQG010000321.1, forward strand.
TCGCGTGGAAAGTTGTTCTACCGGTTACTCCAGCAAGCGATGGAGGTTGAGCCCGCTCCCTACCACCGCATTTTGACTGACGCATCCACGACCGGCGACCACAACCTATAGGGGGCGGTGGAGTCAATTGAATAGCCCGGTCGTGTGATCAGTAGTTCTTCGCGCGAGCGAGGGTCGGCGACCGAAAACGGCGAGAGTTCACTTCAATCGCGAAAATATCGCGACGGAAACTGCTGACGTAACCATCTATGCAGTAAGAAGTTGCGTTTTATCACCCACCCCCCCCAAGAGGCATCGCGGCCAAGGAAAAAATCCGCGCAAAACGCTTGCGTAATCGGCAAAATCGATTACAATCATGAATTGGTGCGGCGCAAAAACCGCAAAACGTGACCGCGCTGAGTATAGAAAGTGCCCAAATGACCAACAACCGAACACGATTGCCATTGCTACTATCCTTCGTATTGATGCACATTGCACCAATTCCGGCTCTGGCCGCTGCTGATTCCGCGGCCCAGGTCATTACGCGTCAGCAAATCGAAGCGGATTGGTTGCGGCAGGACAAGGTTCGCGGCCCGATTGCCCGTTCGTATCCCACGGCCCTTGCCATTGAGCGTGGCCTGAAACTGATCGATGATCTGCGGAAACTCGGTGCCCGCGTCGATGCCGAAGAAATCGCAATTCGCCGGGCTACCGAACGGCTCAAGCAACTTCCGGCCGACACCGCCCAAGACGTCCAACGGCAACTCTACTTCGATGTGCGTTGGGCCGTGCGGACGATGGCATTAAAAAATCCGCTGCTGGATTTCGACAGCATTTTGTTCGTGAAGAAGGCTCCCGGCACATTTCCGCACGTCTCCGACCAGCACTACGGCTGGTGGTCACGGCCCGGCGGTGGCGTCTACGTGCTGGAAGGCATCAAAACCGACTCGCCGCGGCTCCGTTGCCTGACGGAGGCATTTGCTGCGGGAAGTTTTGAGAGTCCCAACCTGTCGTTCGACGGCAAGAAGCTCGTTTTCGCGTACTGTAAGTATTATCCGCACGTCGCCAAGATGCAAAAGGACGACAAGGAGAAACTGCCCGAAGATTGCTTCTACAACATATACGAGATGAACATCGACGGCAGCGGGCTGCGACAGTTGACCCGCGGGCGCTACGACGATTTCGACCCCCGCTATCTGCCCAACGGAGAGATCGCCTTTCTCTCCACGCGGAAGGGGCAGTTTTTGCAATGCACAAAGCAGAACACTGCGACGACCACACAGTCCACAATGCCCGATAGTTATGTCCGTTGTGGTGGCGACAACTACCGGCCGGTGCCCGTCTTCACGTTGCACGCGATGGGCGCCGACGGCGGGAACCTGCGGCCGATGTCAGCCTTCGAGAACTTTGAATGGACGCCTTCGGTTGCCTCCGACGGACGCATCCTTTACGCGCGCTGGGACTACATTGACCGATTCAACGGCCATTTCCTCAGCCTTTGGTCGACCAATCCGGATGGCACAAACGCGCAACTGGTGTTTAAGAACTACACCACGCGGCCACAGTGCGTCTTCGAGGCCCAGGCCATCCCCAATTCGCCAAAATTGATCTTCACGGCTACGGCCCACCATTCCATCACGGGCGGGTCGCTCGTACTGTTGGACCGCAGGCAAGGGACTGAGAGCGAGCGGTCCATGACGCGCCTGACTCCCGAGGTCTGTTTTCCCGAGGCCGAGGGCTGGCCCGAATGTTACTATGCCAGCCCGCACCCGCTCTCCGAAACGCACTTTCTGGTTGCATGGTCAGACCAAAAATTGCCGCCGCATGGCGAGGTCAGCGATGATCTCAACCCGCCGAACGCCCAAGGAATTTATCTCTACGACGCATTCGGCAACCTGAACCTGCTCTATCGCGACCCGAGGATATCGAGCCTGTGGCCGATCAGCGTGCGGCCGCGGCAACGTCCACCGGCGATGCCGAACATGGTTGATTGGAACGGACCGCAAATTGGGCAATTCCTCGTGCAGGACGTCTACGAAGGACTTTCGGGTGTTCAACGCGGGATCGTAAAGCAACTGCGGATCATCGGAGTGCCGCCGAAGACGCAGCCCCACATGAACACGCCTCCGCTCGGCGTGTCGAAAGAAGACCCGGGCAAGTTCGTAATTGGGCTTGCGCCGGTCGAGACCGACGGCTCGGCCCACTTCCAGGTCCCCTCGGGAGTGCCGGTGTTCTTTCAGGCGATTGATGCCGAGGGCATGGCCCTGCAAACCATGCGAAGCCTGGCCTACGTTCAGCCGGGTTGCACACTCTCGTGCATCGGCTGCCACGAATCGCGCGAGGCTGCGCCGAAGATCTGCCGTCCGCCGCTGGCCGCACTCCGCAGTCCGTCGCGGCTCAAGCCCGACGCACCGGGGTCTTGGCCGCTGCGGTTTGACCAACTGGTGCAGCCCCTGCTCGATCAACACTGCGTGAGTTGCCACTCTCCGCAGAGCAAGGATCCGAAGGCGGCCCGTTTCGACCTTTCGTCCGCCAAGTCCTACGGTAGTCTCTTGAACTACGGCGACAAGGACTTGGAGAAGCTGGTCTTCGAGCGGGACCGTTCATTCGTGGGCGACTGCCCGTCGCGGAAAAGTAAGCTGCTGGCCCTGTTACGTGCGGAAGGTGGACACGCGGGCGTAAAACTCGGCGCGGACAGTCTCCGTCGCCTGTACGTATGGATGGACACCTACGCACAAAACCAGGGCCACTTTAACGCAGAACAGGAGGCCAAGCTGCTCGGCTTGAAGAAACAATTGAAGCCGGTGCTCCAAGAATAGAATGGGCAGTCGGCTTGCCTACTGGCAAGTGACGCACTACCACGGTATCATAGAAGGACTATTGTTGCTCGGAGTGTATCCGAGTGAAATCAAAAAGAGAAGGGAATTTTCGGTTCTAGGCGCACCGCCAATTCCGGGGACATTCACAATTCCGGGGACATGGGGCAATTCCGGGGACACATGACTAAACTA
>JANXQG010000324.1 GCA_025356915.1 Planctomycetota bacterium
TTTGGCTTTAACGGCAGGCGCTACCCATGTCAGAAATCGTCCGTTTTTCCATTTCCTTAGAAGACGACCTGCTGGAACAGTTCGACCGTTTCTGCACGGAGCAGCATCTCGCGACGAGAAGCGAGGCCATACGGCAATTGATCCGGGACAAGTTGACGGCCCACGCTTGGGCCTCTGACGCCCAGGATGTGGCCGGCACGCTCACGCTAGTCTACGACCATCATCGCCCACAGCTTCGCGACCATCTTACGGCCCTACAGCACGACCATGCGGAAATGGTCATTTCCGCGCTTCACGCCCACCTGACCCACGACCTCTGCCTGGAGGTGATCGTCTTGCGCGGTCCCGCAGCCAAATTGCAACAGATCGCCTCAAAGCTGAAAGGGCTGAAAGGGATCATGAAGGGCGAATTGGTGATGGCCGCGGCAAAGTAGGATAGGTTTTCAACCTGTCCGTTGGAAATAAGAGTAGAGACGATGGACGAATCGAACCCGTCTGAATCTCCGAAAGCAGATACAACGATGCCATCCGTATCATGTTCGGCATGGTTCTTTTCGGCGTCCACGGATGTTTTGTAATTTCTGCGGGTCGCTATCTCTGGAAGCGATGGTGGCGGGGAAGTATACTCGCATTCGTAGGGGCGATCATTCTGTTAGTCTTGGCATATATGCCGCACTGCATTGTGGATCGAATGCCGCCAGGGGAAGAGTGGCCACCGCCCTATAGGCTAGTGCCCAATCCGCAACCGCAGATCAATCTGCCCGCTAGCTCGACCTCCGGGCCGCTGGTAGAATAGCTGGAAATTCTTCGTGAAAGCACGAGGCTGCGGTGGTGGCCTGCCGATAGGCCAGTGTTTCGAGAGAAATGCCGTGCAGTGGCGAAGGAATTCAGGTATAATTCATGCGGATATTACGAGAACTTGGAGTAAGATCATGAGCATCGTCAAACTGTCTGGCAATGTCGACGGGGACCGCTGGCTTTCGGCGCACGTTCCGGCCTCCATTCGCCCGGGGCCCGTCACAATATTGGTCATTCCCGTATCGCAAGAAGAGGACGAGGCAGGGGCCTGGACTGCGGGGATTGCACGGGAATGGGCAGACGATCTGAGTGATCCCGATCAGGACATCTATACTTTGGCAGATGGAGAACCGGTCCGTGAATTCTGACGAAATCTATTTGGCCAGCTTTCCTTTCGGTGACAGTGCCGGCATGAAGTTGCGTCCGGTTCTACTGCTGACCGGACCGGTCGGTGCCGTGCCCGAGGTCTTGGTTGCCTACATCTCGTCGGTAGTCCCCTCCGGTCTTTTGCCGTCCGACATCCTTTTGGACCCGGGAGCAGCGAAGCATGCTTCGACGAACTTGAGAACCGTTTCCGTACTTCGCCTGCACAAACTGGCCACTATTCATGCAAGTAATGTTGTTCGTCGTCTCGGTGTTCTGTCGAGCGAAACAGTATCCGAAGTTGATGGTAAGCTTCGAGGACTATTGAACCTCTAGGTGTCAAGAAGGATCAGGCGGGCAAGAAGGGGCAGAACGATTTTGAAAATCGTTCCGACCGGCTTATCCAGGCTGATAAGAAAGGCTATGCTGGTTGCCTTGGTAAGGGCGGTGTCTGGCGTGCAAACCATTGGATGCGAGTTGGGACGACGTGCTGGTAGAGGATGTATGGCACAAAAGACTCCGAAGTCAAAGAAAAAGCCGCTCGTCTACCTAGCGATAATATTGCCCATCCTTGGGTTTGGAAGCGTTTCTTTGGTCTGTGCCTTGATCGTCGCGTATTCACGCATCAAAGGTATTCCGCGTTCAGGCGTGCCGAATTTGAACGGCATTTTGATTTCGTTGCCCGCTTTGGTTCTATGGGTTCCGATCAGCTTGTTTCTAACGAACCTCGTTCTGTTCTGTGTTGCTCCACTTCGACGAGCAGCGGAGCGGTATGCAATCCAAGCAGAGCGACCTGGATTCATCGAATCTCAGGAGGATCTTATGAAGCTGCTCTTTGTCGTCGCATTGATTTGCATTCCGTTGATCGTGCTGGGTTTTGTTCTGTAAGGTGAAGTGGCCGTTCGTCGTCCTTCGCCTCCGGCAGCCGCTGTGCTGGTATCAGACGTTGGGAACCGGAACCGCCAACCCAGTGCCTCATCTGGAACTAAAGGTCATTTCCAAGATCAGTGTCAGTAGGTAGCCGTAAAGAGTCCTTGCCGCGCCGCTCTCGGCACCGTTTGCCTCCGATAGTTACCCTACCCTTGTCCGGCGGTGTGGCAATTCCCCCTCTCGACATCCGCTTCGCCCAGTGTTACAATTACAACAGACGTATTACTGCGAAATGGATTTGCCATGTCGAATCGCTTGCCTATCATCCTCATTTTGACCGGAATCGGCCTGCTTTCACTTGCTGATCGAGCTGTTGCCCATTTCCAGGTTCTCTTGCCTTCGGCTGATATTGTCGAGGACCAGAACCTTCACGCGATCGATCTCGATCTGCGTTTTACGCATCCGATGGAGCAGGGGCCGATGATGGAAATGGCCCGCCCCAGACAAATCGCTGCCATGGTCGGTGGCAAGCGGATCGATCTGGCGGGTCAGCTCAAACTGCGGAAGGTTGACGGCAAGTCGGCGTACACCTGTTCGCTGCAAATAAACACCCCCGGCGATTATGTGGTTTACGTCGAGCCTGAACCCTACTGGGAAGCGGCCGAACAAAAGATGATCGTCCACTACACCAAGGTTGTGATCGACGTTCTCGGCGCGGAAAAGGGCTGGGACGCTTTGATTGGCCTGCCTGTTGAAATCGAGCCGCTCGTGCGACCTTACGGTCTTTGGACGGGCAATACCTTCCGCGGTATCGTGAGATACCATGGCAAGCCCGTGCCCTATGCTCGCGTGGAAATCGAGTACTACAACGAGGGCCGGCGGGTGAAGGTGCCTCGCGATGCGTTCGTAACGCAAGTCATTAAGGCCGACCCCAGCGGCGTGTTTTCTTATACGATGCCCCGGGCCGGCTGGTGGGGCTTCGCCGCGCTGGTTTCAGGCGATGAGAAAATGAAGAACCCTGGAGGCAAACCGGTCGAAGTTGAATTGGGTGGGCTGATGTGGGTCAAAGCGGTCGATATGCCCAATAAATAAATAATAATATGCCGATCAAGTGAGATTATAACCATGCATATCTATGAAGGGATTCTCACCGCCACGCCCGCCGGCCAAGGCATTCTCCTGGCCGGAACCGTTGCCGCTGCGGCTGGCACGATGATCGGCCTGCGGCGGTTGGATGAAGAGCAGATTCCCAAGGCGGCCGTGCTGGGATCGGCCTTCTTTGTCGTCTCGGCCATCCAGGTGCCGATGTTCGGTTCATCGATCCATCTCGTGCTCAGCGGCCTGATGGGCTTGGTACTCGGCTGGGCCATATTTCCGACCGTGCTCGTTGGCCTGATTCTTCAAATGGCCTTCTTTTCGATCACTGGCCCGACCGTACTCGGACTCAATACTCTGATCATGGCCCTACCGGGCGTGGTCTGCCATTATCTTTTCCGTTCGTCCGTATGCGGCAATCGTCCGTCGGTGATCTTTGCGAGCGGGTTTGCTGCTGGATCGATCGCAATCCTCCTTGGTGCCCTACTGTCATCCGTGGCGTTGGTGCTGGCTGGCAAATCGTTTGTTTTATTGGCTGGTGGATTTCTCACGGTCCATATACCGGTCGCCGCGATCGAAGGTTTGGTGAGCGGAAGCGTGGTTGTCCTACTGCGACAAGTCCGGCCGGAAGTTCTCCGCGCGCCAGTGTTCGCTCCCATGACGCAAGAGGTTGGCAATGGGTAGTGGCTGGTCAAAAGTCGGGCAGGCATTGGGCAGTCTACTCGTGCTGTTGCTTCTTTGCCCAGCGCCGGCGTTTGCCCACAAATTGTACGTATACGCTCATTTGAAAGGTACGCTGATCCAGGGCCGCGTCTACTTCCCAGGCGATGTTCCGGCTCGGAAGATCGACGTTATCGCTCGCGACCCCTCAGGCCGTGAACTAGACCGCACGACGACGGACGATGACGGCAAGTTTACCTTCACGGCCCGCGAGCATGTCGATCATTACCTGGTGGCAGAAACGTCCGACGGCCACGGCGGCGGTCCCTATATTGTCCATGCCGCGGAATTCTCCGGCAGGCTGCCCGCAAAAGGTCCAACGACCGAAAGTGGTTCGCAAGTTGCGCCGCAAGCGACAGATCATGCCAGCGTGCCGGCCGCTTCGTCGGGCAATGAGAACGAACAGGCCACGGTCACGCTCCAGTTGACCGAACTACGCATGCAACTCGACGAACTTTGCCAGCAAATCCTTGAATCCGACGCGCGGCTCCGTTTTCGCGACATTTTGGGCGGCATCGGTTTTATCCTCGGGCTTGCCGGCGTGGCATTTTACATGAAGGCACGGCAAAGGAGAACATAGCTTAGAACTTAGTGCTTAGGACCGGCGAATCAATAACTGTACTCATCTCGCGGAGCGAGATGAGTACGTTCCGA
>JANXQG010000361.1 GCA_025356915.1 Planctomycetota bacterium
TCGTTAAGCCGAGCATTTTTTGCCAAGGGTTCGTTTCCGACCGCATGAATATCGCAAAGAACAGTGTCGGCATGAGCGGCTTGACGAGATAGTTGATCGCCAGCCGTGCCGCCGCGCTATGGACAATCCAATGGACCCAGGGTAAGGCGAAGAATGCTTGCAGGGAATCGATCAATAGCCACTTGATCGCACGGCCTAGTGTTTTCAAACTCCGCCACACGATGCCGCGGAAATTGGGAATATGAATCACCATTGCCAGGAATACACCCAACAGCAAATTGGGTACGAAGTCATCCCATTCCCATTGGCTGGGTGCTAGTTGCGAGTTGATGCCGGAGATAAGCTCGATGAGATGGTCCGATCCCTTGAGGGCCACGTAGGCGCCGCCAAAGGGGATGACCAGGTAGAGCGTGAGGAACCGCCCGATCGCCGTGCCGAACATGAGATGGCTGAATCGCAAAATCCAACGCAAATAGAAGTCGCCCGGCTCGTAGACGCCGTCCAAGGTCTCGGCCATGCGGCGATTCACCCGTAATGCGGCGTCGCCGCGGAGAAAACTCCTCGGGCCGGAACAATCAGGCTCCTTGAGTTGGTTTCGTGAGAAGGCATCTCGCACTTCACTGAGCGTGAGAAAGCCGCGCTCGACGATCCGATCCAATAGCTCTTCGACCAGTTTGGTGCGGGAAATCCTTTCCGGCAGGTTCCGCGGCACTAAGCCGATGTCATCGAGTGTGGCGACGATCTTGGGACGCAGGTTGTCTCGCAATCGGGTTTCGGCATCCCCGGTTGCCCTGCTCAGCACGTCCGTCAACTGCCGTCGTTGCCGATCGGAAATCCGCACGCGGGAAAGTCGCCGCTGGGCACTGCGAAGATACCGCGATACGAGTACCTCGCGCTGGTTGGGCAGTTCCCGACGGATTGGCCGGCGCCCCAACGACAGAATCCAGTGCATCACGTCGACCGTGGAGATCGTCCGTTCCTGGTCGACGCAGACCTTCTGCAAGTCGTACAGCAGTCGAGCTTCGACGGTCCACAACCCCCGTGGTGTCTGATGGGCCAAGGCCAGCAAGGCCTCACGCCAGGGCCGTGGCTCATCGCCTTTGATTCTTAGAGCGGTCAGCAGCCGATCGACCAATCCATGTACTTCTTCCCGTAAGGCAGTCGCTGCTTCAGCAGCTCGCGCGCGCGGTGCCCAGAACTCGGCTCGGGCGCGGCGAATGGCGGCCCCCGCCAGATTGCCGCGGGCGGCCTGACGCTCGGCACGTTGCGACCAAAGCAGATAGCTCTTCTCCGATCGTTGCCGGCCGTGTGCCCAATGAACGCCGTGCCCACGCGATCCGGTTTCTTCACGAAAGTCGGAGACCATTCCCAGCGGATCGGCGTCGAAAGCCTCGGCCGCCACTCGCGCCGTTTCACGCAGTTCCTCCGGATCGGGCGTGCCTGGCAGACGGGTCGCTTCGAGCAGCTTGCTCGCATCAATGTCTTGGGCAATCACTTCATCGATCTTCGCGAGTGACTCCAGGGCGGGAAAGAAGCTGGCGATGAGGTAGGGCTTGAAGTAGCGAATGCCCAGGTAAACGGCCACAAACTCCACATAGGCCGACGGATCGTCGTAGGGCGGCAGCAGGAATCGCTCTTGCCGCAGCACATTGCGGATCTCGTGGAATTCCAGGCTACCCAGTGCCGCCAATCGCTTCTCAAATTCCGCAGTACCGAAACGTTGTTGCTTTGCCAGACGATGAAACTCTTCGTGTATCCGTGCGTGAAAGAGCAACTCCCAACAATAGAGCAGAACCTCGCCGCGCGGCCATTCTTCGAGAATTTCGCTACCTGGACGCTCCAGCAGGATGACGTCTTCCGGTAGATTCTCCGTCGGGCCGAATCCGATCTCGCTCTGCTCCGCAATTTCCAATAAAGCCTTCGATGGGATGACGTAGGTTTTGCCATGGGGTACGCGAAAACCCATACCCGGCAACGACGTGTGCAACCGCACGACTCGCCGCAGAAGCCGCGGCAGCACGAACCGCGCAGCCGGTTCAACCGACCCTAAAGCCTGCCCCAATTCCAGCAGGCCTATCCGCGCATCATTCGGTGCGGGAAAGCGTTCGCGGCGTGGGCAGAGCCATTTCCAGAGATTTTTCAAGGGGCAGGGCTTGGAGCTTGGGGCTAAGTTCTTCTTTCAAGGAAACTTATACTGTGGATTTTTCAGATCAAAATCGGCATCGCTGTAGCCGTTATTAAGTTTCAGGTCGAGATAGGTATAGGCTTCCACAAGCTGCGGCCCCTGACTGCGGTCCAGTGGCAATTCATGGACTTCGACGCGGATGGGGAAGTGCAATTCGTCGTCCATGAATACTCGGGCCAGATAGCCCCAGATCTTCGGCTCATGGACCGGGTAGGTGATTTCCAGTAGGGTACACGCCCGCGTATTGATCCGGGCACGAAGATACCGCTTGACCGTGACCTGGCTTGGGTCGCCCGCCGACTCGCCGCGTTGGATCAGTTGTCGGCAGAGGTTGGCCAGGCCGATCTCGGTGATAGGGTAGCGCTCACCGTTCTTTGCGAGCCATCCTTTCGGATCGAGCGGCATCGTGCGGCTGACGTAAAACCCCGGCGTGTGGACGATCAACTTGTCGTCATTTTTGCCCTGGAGATAGATTACCTCGCGGCCTACGACACTCTTGTCGTCGCTCCGAGCCAGGAAGTGGAGGTAAACGCTGAAGGGTTTCTCGCGAATCTTGGCAAACATCGCAGTCTCGATGAGATTATTGCCGATTCGCTCCTGCTTGACGATGACCGCCGAATAGTCGCGTGCCTTGTGCTCGATCTCATGGAGCGACTGATGCGCGCTAACCAAAACCTCTTCAAGCGTGGTAGGCTCGCTAACGGCGTCGTACCCGGTGGCGGTTTCGCTAATCGTCGAGTGCGCGGGCCGCCGCCAGCCTGGCCCAAAGTAGCCGACTCCGGCTAGTAGAGCCAGGACGATGACCGTCGAAAAAATAATTGAACATCTCTTCACACCCTTCACACCCTCTCAGCCCTTCCAGACCTTCCTAACCTATGCACGTCCCTCATTTTTCACACCAAATTATTTCTCACCGCCCAGACCGCAGCCTGGGTGCGATCGGTCAGCCCGATCTTCCTTAAAACATGCTGCACATGCTCCTTGACGGTCTCGTAGCTGATCTTCATCGTTTCAGCAATCTGCTTGTTGGTGAGTCCGAGGGTCATCTGCCGTAGAACCTCCCCCTCGCGCTCGCTCAAAGAGGCTTCCAGATTATTGGCTATCCGAGGGGTTCTCAAGGCACCACTCACGCTGCGGAGCTTTTCACGAGTCCACACATTCTCGCCTCTGGCGGCAGTACGGATCGCGATTAAAAGTTCATCGCGGGTGCAAGTCTTCAACAAGAAACCATTGGCTCCCAGGGCAATTGCTCGGGCGATCGAGGCGGGGTTATCGAACGCAGAAAAGAGCAGTATCGGTAAGTTGGGCTTATCGAGCTTGATGCGGCCCAGAGCAGTTAGCCCGTCACCGTCGGGCATACGGACGTCCAGTAGAACAACATCGAATTCCGCTTCCAGCGCGTGCTTTGAGGCCGCTTGGCCGCTGGCAACCTCGGCAATCACTTTAATTTCCGTGCCTGAAAGTAGGGCTTTTACCCCCATGCGGACCATATCTTGATCGTCGGCAACGAGGAGTCGAATTTTAGCTTCGGTGGGCATGTGTGGAATCCTGAAAAAAGTGAGCTGTGGGGATAATACGGAACACCAAAGCTACTATTATGCGCAGCTACCGGGGGTAATAGCAAGCGTCCCGAGGGGGCAAACCAAAAATTTTCTTCGTCGCAAGCTCGGCGAGAGCCTCCTGACCCCACCAACTGTGGGCTCTCGGTGAAGGAGACCTTCGGTCGACGGCGTAGCTCGGTCAGGAGACCGGCCACAACAAGAACCCACCGAAACGGTGGACCGGCCTCAACAACGAACGCCCTACCGCTGCATTGCGGGCGGATCTATCTTTTTCGCATGATGGTGTGCAACAGGCCAAAGCAGTTCGCCATACAGCCCCCGAATGTAGAACTCACGCCAAATCATTCCTGACCGCCCACAATGCCGCTTGCGTGCGATCCGTGAGACCGATCTTCCGAAAAACGTGCTGCACGTGTTCTTTGACGGTCTCGTAGCTGATTTTCATCTCCTCGGCGACCTGCTTATTGGACAGTCCTCGGGCTATATTCCGCAGCACTTCACCTTCGCGCTGGCTCAAGGAGACTTCGAGACAGTTGGTAAGCCGCGGCGTTCTCAGGGCACCGCTCACGCTGCGAAGCTTTTCTTGGCTCCATGCGCTCGCGCCGGTGGCTGCGGTGCGAATGGTGTTCAGAAGCTCATCCCGAGTACAACTCTTCAACAAGAAGCCGCTGGCACCCAGAGCAATCGCTCGGGCGATATTGGCGGGATTATCGAATGCAGAGAACATCAGAACCGGCAGATTTGGCTTATCGAGCTTGATGCGGCCTAGGACGGCCAGTCCGTCGCCGTCGGGCATACGGACGTCCAGCAGCACAAGATCAACTGTCTTTTCCAGGGCGAGCTTGATGGCAGTCTGGCCGGACGTGGCTTCCACCAAGACATTAATTTCCGTACCTGCAAGGAGAGTTTTGACGCCACATCGAACCATTTCATGGTCGTCGGCGATAAGAATCTGGATTTTGTGTTCAGTGGGCATTGGAAAGGCCTAGTGGGGAAAAGTGTCGGAAAGAACCGGAATGGGTAAACAAACCTCTATTATGTGCAGCTTGAGCGGACATTTGCAAGTATCCGCATCCACTTGGGCAGCCAGTTCCAGTTCATTACGCTGACGATGCTCGAGTAGTCGTCGGTCCAGAGCGGCACGCCTGGCTCGGGTTCGAGCGGTTGCCAGTCTTCGTTGTCGTTGAGCTGGCCCAGATCCTCCGGCGTTTTGGCCAGTACGGCCCACGTCGACGAAGTCTTGCCATTGCCCGTTTCATCGTCATCTTCGCGCAGGCGGGCCACAACGCCCAATTTTTTGGCCGTGCCGGCTACGACCGGCTCCAGCCGCAAATGCCGGTTCGAGACATGCACCATCAGTAATCCGTGCGGAGCGAGCTTCTGGAAATACATTTTCACGGCCTCATACGTGATGAGATGGACGGGAATCGCGTCGGAGCTGAAGGCGTCGATCAGCAGCACGTCAAACTGGCCGTTGGGTTCGCGGGCAAGCGTTAGCCGGGCATCGCCCATGCGGATCTGTGGCCGCACGCGGCTACGGGAGAGATAAGTGAAGTAGTCGGGGTTCTCCGCGATTTGCCGCACGACTGCGTCGATCTCGAAATAGGTAAGCGTTTGCCCAGGCTGGGCGTAGGCTGCGACGGAACCGGTCCCCAGGCCCACGACGCCGATGTGGCCTCGCAGAAATGTGGCACGTTCCTTCAGGGCGTCGAACACCTCGCCCACCGGACCCGTACGATGGTAATAGGTCCAAGGCTCAAGGGCGTCTTCAGGGTCGCGGCTCTGTTGGCCGTGCATGGTCGAACCGTGCATCAGCGTGTGGGAGACGAGCTGTTCTCCATCGCGATCGTAGTGATCGATCTGGACGCGGAGGACGCCAAAGAAACTCCGCGCGGAATAGAGGACATGCTCCTGGTCGCCACTGATTGCGCAGATAACCAGGAGCGTCGCAAACGCCACGGCGAAGCGGACGCGGCGGCGCTGAAGCAGGAAGGCCAGGACTCCCGACAAGACGACCCAGCAGATTTGCGCCGTCGGGTTGGTGATCGCCAGAGCGAATGTCTTCAGTGACCCCGAACTCCACTTCGCGGCCATGTCGGCAAGACGTCCGTGCGAAAGGGCGCAAACGGCAAAGGTGAAGACGCAACCTTGCGACAACATTAGCAATAGATCGCACGGCCGCCAGAACCAATCGTATCGGCGCGATCGCGGCAGCGGACGGAGCAGGCACGCCGCTACAAGCATCAGCGGGTACTCCAGAACGCTATTGAAGATCAGCGGGGCCACGAGCGCGCAGATCAGGCCGCCGACGACACCGCCGGCCGACATCCAGAGATAAAACTCGGTCAGGTGCTTGCTTGCAGGTCGGTCGGCGGCCATCGCCCCGTGACACACCAGCGCGGTGAGAAAGAAAGCCGCCAAATGCAGCACGCCTACGGTGACGATGCCGTAGGTTTGCAGCCCTCCGACGTAGATCGTGGCCGCCGCGCCGGCGAGTCCCGCAGCCTGGAATATCCGCAACAGCCAAAGCCATTTTAGAATCGGCCAGCGCGCGAACACCACGATAAACGAGAGTAGATAAAGCCCCAGCGGAATGGCCCAAAGTAGCGGCATTGACGCGATATCGACGGAAAGGTGCGCTGTGACACCCATCAACAACGCCGAGGGCACGAGTGCCAACGCCAGCCAGCGGAGGCGGCGGAGCAGCGTAATCGGCGCATGAAATCCGGCAGGAAGCGAATCCTCCTTTTGCGATGGATCGGGATCCTCGGCCGCAGACAGAGTGGCCGGTTCGGTGACCGCCGTTGGACGCCTTCCGGCGATCCACAGCGCGGCCGCGCAGAGTCCAAAAAAGGCCATGAAAAGCCCGTAGCCGACGGTCCACCCTTGCGTTTGCAAGGCGAGCGGCAGGCGCGGCTCGATGAGCAACGGATAGGCCGCCAATCCGGCGAGGCTGCCGAGATTGCTTGCCGCGTAGAGGAAATAGGGGTCTTTCGCTGCCCGCCCGCCGCAGTGGGCGAACCAGGCTTGCAACACCGGCGCGCTGGCCGAAATGCAGAAAAATGGCAGCCCCACACAAACCGTCAGCAGCAGCAAGAGCCAGGGAGCGGGGTTACTCTCGCCCGGCGGCGTCCAACCTTGGGCCACGCCGATCGGCAGGCAGATCCACGCCATGCACAAAATCGCAATATGCAGTACGGCCTGCCGCCGCGGGCCAAGCCACTTCAGCGAGAGGTGGGCATAGATATAGCCAGCCATCAAGACGGCCTGGTAAAACACCAGGCACGTATTCCAGACCGAAGGCGACCCACCCAGCAGGCGCAGCACCATCTTGGCGAACATCGGCTCGACGATGAACATCAGCGCAGCACTGAGCAGGATCGTGGCCGCAAAAATTAATTGCACGATGGGTTCCCTTTCCAGCTCCGTTATATCGGAGCCGGCACGGTGTCGCAATCACCCACCAGGAGAATAGGCATTGCGGACTACTGTCGCGGATCTCTCGAAAGTCGCCACGGGAGCGACAAACTCGATGGTGCGAACGGTCCTACCACGATGCCAGAACGGGCTGTCTAGGGTGTAGACGCTAACTAATCGTTATCTTTTCGATCAGCACGCGAGTGTGAAGCTGACGGTGGCCAGTGCGACGTCGGTAGTTCTTGCGGCGACGAAACTTCTGGACAACCAGTTTAGGCCCCTGCACGACGGATACCACTTTGGCGGTAACTACGGCCGCAAGCAAAGCTGGACGGCCGATCTTCAAGCCAGAATCGTCGCGAAAGGCCAGCACCCGCTCGAACTTAATCTCTTCGCCGGCCGCGAGATCGCGAAAATCGATGTCGAGTTCCTGGCCCTCTTCCACCTTGAGTTGGCGGCTGCCGTCTTCAATAATTGCGTACATAAGTAATCCTACCGTCGATTTCGGATTTCGAGTGTCAATCCCTGTAGTCTACCGCGGCCGACGGTTCCATACAAGGGGGGCGGAATGAGAAATTTAACGTGTGCAGGAGGCGACCGATACATTATAATCCCAACACAGCGTATCGGCACAATGTAGCCCAAAAAAACGAGGCAACGGAATAAATTCCGTTCTACGAAGCCTAGTGCCCCCCATTTCGAGGAGTATGTTATGGATCGCCGAAATTTTTTCTGTCGCTCAAAAGCGGCCAGTCTGGGTGTCGCCGCCGGGCTGACGATTTTGCCTAATGCAGCGTCCGTTTTTGGGGCACCCGCCAACGAGAGGCTCTCACTGGCCGTCGTGGGGCTGCGGAATCGTGGGCTGGTGCTAGCCACTGCCTTTGCCCAGCGTGCCGATTGCCGAATTGCCTACCTGTGCGACGCGGATAGCAACTTGAAAGCCTCGCGGACCGATAGCGTGGCGAAGGTGCAGGGAGGCGTTGCTCCAAAATTCGTCCAGGATTTCCGTAAAGCACTCGACGACGCGTCGGTCGATGCCGTGGTTATCGCCACGCCCGATCACTGGCATTGCCTGGCGACGATTTGGGCATGTGAGGCGAAGAAAGATGTCTTTGTGACCGCACCCCTAAGTCACAATCCGTGGGAAGGGCGGCGGGCGGTTGAGGCAGCGAGAAAGCACGAACGAATTGTCGTTGCCGACTTGGCCTGCCGTAGTTCCTCTTATGGCGCAATCGCCAAAAAGTACATCGACTCCGGCAAGCTTGGCAAGATCCACTTCTGCCGTGTTTGCGAGCAGTCCGGCCAGAGCAATTTTCCAGTTTTGCCCGCTGCCGCCGTGCCTGAAGGCCTCGATTGGAACGCATGGAATGGTCCGGCACCCCAAACCCCGTATAACGCCAACTGCCAAAACAACTGGCACGGCTACTGGCAATACTCCGGCGGGAACACCGCAGTTGTGGGTATCCATCAGCTTGATTTGGCACGCTGGCTATGCGGTTTGGACTATCCCAAGTCGGTCACCACGCGAGGTACACGGTTCGATACGTCCGGGGCGAACGAAACGCCCGACACCATGGTCAGCCTGTTTGAGTTTGACCGTCTGCTGCTGAGCTTCGAGTTGACGCTGACCACGCCTTACATGACGCGGATTTCTCAGGCGGTTCGCAATGGTGACGTGTTTCCTCATTGGCCGCAGTGTGGATCGCGGGTGGAAATCTATGGCAGCGAAGGCGTGATGTTTGTCGGAGCGCACGGCGCGGGGTGGCAGGTATTCGCCCGGCCTCGGCACGAGCAAGCGACGCTCGTGGAGCGGGGTTGGGGCAAACCGGTCGATTTGGAGCACCAGCAGAGTTTTGTTGATAGCGTCCGCAATCGCAAGCGGTCTAGTGCCGATGTCGAGGAGGCGCACCGCAGTACCCTGCTGGTCCATTACGCCAACATGAGCTATCGTACCGAGGGGCAGAAGCTTCAAGTTGATCCGAAGACCGAGGCCGTAGATAGCCCCGAGGCCATGAAGCTCTTCAGTCGCTCCTATCGGAAACCCTGGGTGGTAGGGTAAGGGTAGGCGAGAGTGTGAAAAACAAGGTCTCTTCCGGTTTTAGGTGCGGAAGTAGGGTGGGAAGAGTGAAACGAGCCCCACCAAAAGCGGACCGCAACAGAATTGGTTGGGTTCGCTGTGCTCTCCACCACCCTACAATTACCCGCGTTCCACACATGGAACCGGAAGAGCCAAAAAAGGGAATTAGTTTTCAGCCAACCTTGCTTTGATCCGTTCGGCCAGGTCTTCTTGCTCCATCCCGCGAACGAGAAACTTCTTTTGCGAAGCCGTCTCGCCGGAAATCAGCTCGATCTGCGATTTTCGCACTCCCAGCCACTTGGCCAGGACTTCGAGGATTGCTTTGTTGGCCTTGCCTTTTTCCGGTGCCTGCGTGACACAGACTTTTAGTGCATCGTCTTGGATCCCCCGGACCTCGTTCCGCCGTGCCCCAGGTTGAGCTCGCACGGGAAGGATGGTGCCGTCGGAATGAATCTGAAGGTCAATCATGGAGAAATTTTCATCCGTTATAATGAGAGT
>JANXQG010000374.1 GCA_025356915.1 Planctomycetota bacterium
CACGATGGCCCAGCGGTCGAGGACGGAAACCTGCTTGGCATAAGCCGGCATGCTGCGGACGCCGTTGGCAATTGTGTTGTAAATTTTGCCGACCGGCTGCTGCCGCATGTCGTCGCTGTGGTAGTTCTTGGGGGCGACCCAAGCTGATGCGTCGCCGTTGACAGCCTGCTGCATTTCGGCCGCACGCAGGGCCACGGTGCCGTCTCCGTAGCCACCCTGACCGTGGCAAACCGCGCAATGGATCGTGTATCGCTCGCGACCACGCTGAAGCAGATCCATCGATACCTTCACCGGAATCCGTTTCACATAGCCTGGTTTACCATCGGCCTGCGGCTCGGTGCCTTCGACCACCCGCTGGTAGGTCAGCTCGTCGTTAAGCTCAATCGGGGCATTTTGGTCGCCGATCATGTGGGGATTGTCGCGATCGTTGACCATTTCGTTCTGGACCTGTAGGTCGGTGCTGGACGTTACTCCCGGCAACCGTGGACGCATTGCCCGGCCGTCGGCAAACATCGCGTTACCTCGCTGGGGGCGGAACTTCTGCTGCTTGAACATGTCCTGGATCGGATGGACCGGCGGCTGGGTCGATGTCTGCGACCGGGCCAGCGCGATCAACCCCAAGGGGACCAAGCCCGCAAGCAGCGCAACAACGACGAAGCCCAGGATCGTCTTCATGGAGTCCTCCGTTGCAAAGATAATATCTCTTCCACCGCGCTAGAATTCGTATCGAGCAACAGTTGCCGGGCTTGGTCGAGACGAAAAACTTTATCGCGAGCCTCAAGGATGATGAAGAAGCCATCGTCCGTGACCCGGCGGAACCTCGGGCTGTTGAAGGCCGGAAAATAAGGCTGCGGCAATCGAGACAGACCCCACACGCCAAAGAAGGTCATCAGTGCCGCGAACAATACTGTAAGCTCGAAAATGATAGGGATATTCGCCGGAAGGCTCCAGTAGGGCTTGCCGCTGAAGACCAACGGGTAGCCGGCGAGCAAGCCCGCGGTCGGGTTGGCTGTCTGCGGAGAATTGCAATACCACTGCAAAGCAGTCGCTACAGCACAGCCCGTCAGGCCCGCGCCCAACACCAGCCAAGGCAGGATCGTCGGCCGGACACCCATGGCTTGGTCAAGCCCATGGACCGGGTAGGGCGTGTAGCAGTCCCATTTCTGGTAGCCGGCATCACGGACCTTTTCGGCCGCGATCTTCAGAGCAGCCTCATCGGGGTACTCAGCCAACAGTCCCCACAGTTTGGGTTCTTCAACAGGCGGTGTTTGGGTTGTGGTTTCCATGGTTCTTTAGACCTTCTCGTGTTCGTGTCCGTGCTCTTCACGATGTTGCTGGGACGGCAGGATGCTCTTCACTTCGGCCATGGCCACCATCGGAAGGTAGCGGCAGAACAAAAGAAATAGCGTCAAAAACAGCCCGAAACTGCCAAGAAGCGTCAACACCTCTACGTAGCTTGGAGCGTAGGATCCCCAGCTTGACGGTAGGAAATCGCGAGTCAGACCGACGACGATGATCACATAACGCTCGAACCACATGCCGACGTTGACCAAGAGACTGACCACAAACAAAACCCAGACGCTCGTGCGGACACTCTTAAACCAAAGCACGTGGGGAACGATGGCATTGCAGGTGAGCATGGTCCAGCCCGCCCACCACATTGGCCCGTTGAGCCGGTTGTGGAAGTGGAACTGTTCCCAGGAATTGCCGCCGTACCAGGCGATGAAAAACTCCATCGAGTAAGCATAGCCGACGATGCACGAGGTCAAAAGGATAACCTTGGCCATGTTGTCGATGTGCCGCAGGGTGATGAAATTTTTCAGTCCGAACAACTCGCGGGCCGGCACGGCCAAGGTCACCACCATGGCAAATCCGCTGAAAATTGCCCCGGTGACGAAGTACGGCGGGAAAATCGTTGTATGCCAGCCGGGCAGTTGCGAAACGGCAAAGTCAAAGCTCACCACACTATGCACCGAAAGCACCAGCGGCGTGGCCAACGCGGCCAGGATCAAATAGGCCCTCTCGTAAATGTGCCAGTGGCGGTTGCTCCCCCGCCAGCCGAGACTGAAAATACCGTAGGAATAGTACGCAATTTTCGATTTTGCCCGGTCGCGAAACGTGGCCAGGTCGGGCACCATGCCCATATACCAGAAGAGCACCGAGACGGTAGCATAGGTGCTCACGGCGAACACATCCCACAGCAGAGGACTGAGGTAGTTTGGCCACATGGCCATCTGGTTCGGATAGGGGAAGAGCCAATAGAAGACCCAGACGCGGCCGATATGGATCGCGGGGAACAGTCCGGCGCAGGCCACGGCGAAGATCGTCATCGCTTCGGCGAAGCGGTTGATGCTCGTTCGCCACTTCTGTCGAAAGAGGAACAATATGGCCGAGATCAATGTTCCCGCGTGACCGATGCCGACCCAGAAAACGAAGTTGGTGATGTCAAAGGCCCAGCCCACGGGCCGGTTGAGGTTCCAAACGCCCACACCGGTGAAAAACAAGTACAGGACCATCAGACCCAGCACGCCCAGCAGGCTCAGCGAAATAGCCATGGCCACGTACCATGCCCGTGGCGGGGGGGGGGCCTCGGCTACGCCCGCCACCGCGACGGTGACTTCATGCAGACTCTGGCCCGTCTCACCCAGGATCAGGGTGGCGCGCTGCCGCGGATTGTCGGGAGTATTATCGGTTTCGGTTGTCATTCGTCATTTCTTTTTTCATTCCGCACCCTCGCCACATACTGCGTCCGCGGCTTGGTATTCAACTCGGGGTCGAGCATTCCATAAGCCCGCGGCAAGGCATGAAGCTTTGACACGCGGCTCTCGGCGTCATTCAGGTCGCCGAAAACAATCGCCTGGGTGGGACATGTCTGCTGGCAGGCGGTCTGGATTTCTCCGTCGCGAATGGGGCGATCGCCTTCTCGTTTGGCCGCAATCCGCGTCTGCTCGATCCGTTGGATGCAGTAGGTGCATTTCTCCATCACGCCCCGCATCCGAACGGTCACGTCGGGGTTCTTTTGCATCTCGATCAGTTCGGTAACCGGCTGGCGGAACAGATTCGGCACGTAATGATCGGTGAGCGTGCCGCGGTTAAAGTCGAAGAAGTTGAACCGCCGGACCTTGTAGGGACAGTTGTTCGCACAATAACGAGTCCCCACGCAGCGGTTGTAGGTCATCATGTTGATGCCTTCCTGGCTATGCGTGGTGGCGGCCACGGGACAGACCGACTCGCAAGGGGCGTTCTCACAGTGCATGCAGAACACCGGCTGATGGACCGCCACCGCTTCCTCCGGCTCACCGCGGAAATAGCGGTCGATGCGGATCCAGTGCATCTCGCGGCCATGTAATACCTGCTCCTTGCCAACAATGGGAATGTTGTTCTCCGCTTGGCAGGCCACGACACACGCCCCGCAGCCGGTGCAAGAACTGAGATCGACCGCCATCCCCCATTTGTGCAAATCGTGCTTGGGCACTAGACTCTGATCGCCGGAGGCGGGCGACGTGCCGTCGAACTTGTGTTCGTCGAAAATTGACTTGGCGGGCTTGTCGCGAATGCCCTCGTATGCCTTCGCCAGCGAAACCTCGTGGAGGAGTTCTGGAATCCGCTCCTGCACGGCTTCTTTGCCGTAAGGATCGACGATGTGATGGTCCTGCACCGTAGCCAGGCGGTGCTTCTTGCCTGTAGGCCGGGCCTTCACGCTTCGCCAGCCGAGGTTGCCGGTCGTGCGTAGGGTGAATGCGTTGCAGCCCACGGCATTACCAACATGCCCGGCAACGGTGCGGCCATAGCCCAGGGCCAGGCCGATCACACCCTCGGCCACCCCTGGCAGGAAGAAGACCGGAGCCAGAATCCGGGATCCTTCCACCGTCAATTCGACCAGTTCGTCCTGTTTCACTTCAATGGTCTGGGCCGTCTTCTCGCTCATCACCGCGGCGTTGTCCCAGGTAAGCCGCGTCATCGGATCGGGTAATTCCTGCAGCCAGCCGTTATTGGCGAAACGGCCATCGTACACCTTGTCGGTGTAAAAGACCAATTCGTACTGGTTCTTAACTACCCCTCTCCCAGATGGGAGCTTTTCAGACCGTTTTTCGATCTGGGCCGCCTTCCACTCCGTGCCCGCGATCACGCCCTCGGCCAACAGTTTTTTCCAGCGGTACTCGGTGTACGAATTACCCACCAGCGACTTGGCCGTTTCACGGACGATGTTGTGGCCAGTCCGAGGCTTTTCGTCGACGATCAGCGACAGGATCTCGATCGCGCTGCGACCTTCAAAAAGCGGCTCGATCAGAGGCTGCAGAATGCTCACCGCGCCGTTGAAGGTTCTGGCATCGCCCCACGATTCCAGGTAATGGGCCTGCGAAAGGTGCCACGTGCAAAGCTGCGAGGTCTCGTCCTCGTGCAGTGCCAGATGAACGCTGTAGGGAACTTTCTTTAATGCCTCGGCGAACTTCAGGTCTTCTGGGGCGTTGTAAACCGGATTGCCGCCGAGGATCAGTAGCGTCTTGACCTCAACAGTGTTCATCCGCTTCACCGCGGCCTCCAATGCCGTCGCGTGCGAAAGTCGTTTGGGCTGCGGGTCGGGATAGTAAATCACCGTCTTGCCGACGTTATGGAGTTTGTGGTTGATCGCCGCAACCAGAGCATGGACCTCGGCCGACTGCTGCGGTCCGGCCACAACCACCGCATGGCCCATGTTGTCTTCCAGATCGGTCTTCATCGCGTTCAGCAACGGTAGATGCGAGTCCTTCGGGACCTCGACACCCTCAACGCCCAAGGCCGCGGCCAGTTCGGTGGCGATGGCCCCAATTTCCCCTGCCCGACATGCCAAACGCCGATCGGCCGAGGCCCCCGTGATCGTGTGCAGCGGCTCGATCACATAAAGGCGGTTCATTCCCTTTTGTGTTTTCTCGTCGTGCAGCCTGCGGCCGGCGGCGAAGTCGCGGGCATACTTGATGGCCAACGGCGAGCCACCGCCGAACAGATCGGCGTCCAGACTCACGATGACTTTGGCATCGGCCAACTCGAGCACCGGCAGCACGTTTTGGCCGAAGGCGACAAACGTACCTTCCCGGACGTTGTCGTCACTCACCGCCTCGTACTCGAACCACTGAGCCATGGGAAATTTTGCTTGGAACTTGGCCCGCATCGCAGCAAGGCTCGGCGAATTGCTCGCCTCGCTCAGGACGCAAAATCCGGCCCCGTCCGCGGGAATCTGCTTGCTGAACTCGCTGCGGAAATCGTCCCAAGAAGCTGGCGCCGCGGTAATTTGTTCATCGTGCGGCCCATCGCCACTAAGGCTTCGATACAAACCTCTCTTGATGACTCCCCGGCTGCGGTCGGGATCGTAAAGTTCCAGCACGCTCGCCTGGACCAGCATGTCGGCGGCACCGCGATTGAGTGGGTGGCTCGGGTTCCCTTCGATCTTGATCGGTCGGCCGTCGAAACTGGTGACCAGCAGACCCTGCGCCATGCCGCCGATCTCCATGGCCGTAGCATAGCTAACCGGGTTGCCGGGCGCGCGGTTTTCCGGTCGATGGGCATAGGGGGCCAACTTCTCCTCCGGCAAGCGGATGCAGCCCGAGCCAGCGAGACCGGCTAGGCCCAGCGAGGCTCCCATCGTTTGCAGAAACCGCCGCCGGGAGGCGTGCAGGGCTTCGTCCGCGTTCAGAGCTGGCTGATGAGCCAGCCCCTCGCGAAATTCTGGCGTATCCGCCAATTGCTCCAGGCTCCGCCAATAGTGTGGTGCCAGTAGGTCAGGCTTTCCAGCCTGACTTAATACTGACAGGCTGGAAAGCCTGACGTACTGATCGGGGCCGTGGTTCGGCGTTTCCGGCGGTGTCATCGATGGCATGTCACGCAGTCCGTATTGGTGTTTGCATGATATTTGTCCTTGAGCTGCTTGCCCAAAGCGGCTTGATCGGACGGCGGCACCCATTGCATATTGGTGACCTGATCTTTCGGACGCAGCGACGCTTCTGGATTGCGGTGGCAATCGAGGCACCAGCCCATGTTCAGCGGCTTGACCGTTTGCACCACTTCCATCTGATCCACCCGTCCGTGGCATTCGGCACAGCCCACCCCCACGTTGACGTGGGCACTATGGTTGAAATAGACATAATCGGCGATGTCATGCACTTTGACCCAGGGAATCGGCATGCCACTCTTGTAGCTCTCGCGAACCAGAGCCAGCTTGGGTGAATTGGCCCAGATGGCGGCATGGCAGTTCATGCAGGTTTCGGTCGAGGGCAGGGCGGCCATGCCCGATTTCTCAACCGTATTGTGGCAATAACGGCAATCCATACCGAGCTTGCCTACATGCAAGGCGTGGCTATAAGGCACCGGTTGGGTCGGCGCATAGCCAACATTCAACGTCGTCGGGTTGGCCCCGTAGGCCAGCAGCAGGCCGACATAGACCGGTCCCGTCGCCAGCAACAACAACAGCCCCAGGGCCAGCTTGTTCGACCACTTTGGGAACATTAACAGGGGTTGGGAATCCATGTTTCAATGCACCGGATGGGACGCAAAATGCTAATTAAACCAACTAGAACTGGAAATATTGTAATTGTTTTCGCTAGGTGTGTCAACTTACAATCGGCCTTGCGGATGCAATCAATCCATGGGGGGATAAATTGGTTGCCAGCTCGATCCAATATTTCGGCGGGGATCTAGCTTCAGTCGCAAGTCCTCACTTCACCCGCATATCCTACCGCATTTCATTCGTCGTGAATAGAGAACGGAATTTATTCCGAAACGAGCAGGAGAACTGCAAAGTCCGGGGTCCGGTCCATTTTTCGGCGAAAACGGATGAAATTCACCAGAGATACTTGCCCGAAAACATGGACCTGACCCCTTCGCGTTGGACTTTGCAGTTCTCCTGCCCAAACGAGCGGTTTCCTTGTCACCCAGCTCACTGTAACTTATGATGGGGAGGCCTCAGTTCATTTGGGGTGCGAACAAAGCACACCCGTCTGCACACCTAAGGACCGGCGAATCAATAAGTGTCGGGTTTTCGGAACGTACTCATCTCGCTCCGCGAGATGGAATGCATCTCGCGGAGCGAGATGAGTACAGTTATTGATTCGCCGGTCCTAAGTGCAGGGAGGCCCTGTTTCATGTTACCAATGCTATTGCTCCGCAAATACAGACGGTCCGCTACGGCGGTATTCCCATGCTTCGTCACACTTTCATCCACCTGCCCGGAGTCGGCGTCCATCGCGAGCGAACACTCTGGAAACAAGGCATTCTGGACTGGGACCACTTCCTGAAAGCCATTGAGGACGGCGTGCTGCGGCAAGGCGTCCATGAATCTTCCGTACCGCTGATCCGACAATCATTAGACGCCATCGCAGTTGGCGACGTGGGCTTCTTCCACAACTGCCTGCCGGGCCGAGAAATGTGGCGACTCTACTCTGAGTTTGCCAGCCAGGCCCTTTTTCTGGACATCGAGACCACCGGCCTGTCACCCCATTACGACGACGTGACGCTGATCGGTGCCCTGGGCGGCGGCCAGTTGGCCTTATTCGTCAAGGGGATCAACCTCGACCAGTTCCCCGCGTACGTCGCTGATTTTCCGCTTCTCGTCACGTTCAACGGCAGCCAGTTCGACGTACCATTCCTGCGGGTACATTTTCCCAAGGCCAGGCTAGACCAGGCCCACATCGACCTGCGGTTCCCGCTCGCCTCGCTGGGCTACAAGGGCGGGTTGAAGAGCGTGGAGCGGAGTCTGGGTGTCTCCCGGGATGCCGCGATCCATGGCATGGATGGTTTTGAGGCTGTCCAACTCTGGCACAGCTACCGGCGAGGCAACCGCCAAGCCCTGCGCAAGCTCATCCTCTACAATTTAACGGACGTGGTCAACATGGTCGCGTTGATGGAGACGACCATCAAGCTCAAACAGATCCGGACGGCGTTCCCTGGCGAAATAACGGCCCGCGAACCTCTGGCCGCGATGAAGTTCGATGCGGGTGGCCTTGGGCCGTGGATCGAACAGACACTCTCGTCATGGGGTCGGGATTAAGGCACTGTAAAACAATAACTTGCGCGGTTGCTCGTAGGACGGATTGTCAATCCGTCCTGTTTTCCGGGACGGATTGTCAATCCGTCCTACGATAATTGGTCAACTTATTCTTTTACAACGCCTAAGGGAGGTTCAGATCTTTGAAGACCCAAAGAGGTGGCGTGTGGTCCGGTGCTTCCGGGGTTTGTACTGGATTTACGCGAGATCTGGTAGGCTTTTCTTCAAGCAAGCAATTCGGCAAGGCGTCTTCGCACTTGGTCAAGGCCGCGATTGGCAAAATAGGCAAAATGCAGCAATTGTAGTGAAGGTCATGCAAAAACCTCTCCGATTTGCGCGGTAGACTGCTTGCTTACGGGGGCGTTGGTCGATACAGGAGGGTATGCAGTCTGATGCTCTTACGACATTCGTGACGACGACCTTCGCCGAGCTTGGTTCAGGCGATCCGCAACCTCTCATCCGCACGATCCTTCTTCGGGAAGGCTACTTTGTGGGATATCAGTTTCGCTGCGGCACAATACGCGCCGTATGGTTTGCTGAGAGCGGAGTAGTTAAATTTCACAGCACTGGCGGGACACTGCTGCGCAAGGTACACCTTGCTGAGCAAGGGAAGAAGGTGGCGTGACGCCACGATTCCGAACGGAGTGCATCCTCTGCTGCTAAATGGTCTTGCGTGATTCCCGGAGGTTCGGGAAACCGCGTTACTGTAGCTGTAGGGCGCCTCCTGGAATCACTCAAAGCCATTTAGCACAAAAAGCCCCAGGACTGTGTCCGAGGGCTTTTTTGGGCTTTTCCGGTTCTGGGTGCGGAAGTGTTCAGGCAGCGGCAAGATGTGGCACTTGGCCACACACAACTCCCCTGAACGAACAGGTTACCCTCTCTCCACTTGCCGAAACTTCGGTCGGTGGAAAATCAAAGGTTCCCTTTACGCGCTCGCCGTGCGGAACGGCTGACGCCAAGAGGGAAGCAATCTCGTTGGTCTGTGCCTGGGCAACCTGCAACTGGTCTTTTGCATGGAGATCAACCGTATATTGCCAAGAACCTCGAATCAGGAACTCGGTTTCCGCAACCTGGATGGCTTGCACGTTTGGCCCGATGTCGACCCACGGGGTATCCGCCAGAAAGCGACAACGGCTCCGATAGTAACTGGTGTGAGTCTCCTCGCACTTTTCTATCGCTTGTTTGACCGCACGCCGAAATGTATCACGCAGCAATGCAACGGATGGAATTCCAAATGACATAATCGTCTCTTTTCACAAGGGGCCATTCCTGCCCGACGCGGGAGTAGGTCGCTACTTTGTTCCTATCGACGGGATCGGATGCCAAGCCGCTGATATTCTGGAAAGCCGATGCGTTTCGTCAACTGGGGCGTCGTCACATTCGGCCATGCCGCACCAGCTTACCATTTTTTTGTCCTGCGGGACCAATAGCCAGGTGTTTTGCAGCATGATCTGGTACTCAATCATCAGAAGATTCCTAGCAAACCCTCGGGAATATCGCCGCGGGCTCGCCACTGCCGGATCGCCTCATAGGCCACCAGGGCGGCTGCCACGGAGAGATTCAGACTGCGAACTTTGCTGTGCATGGGAATGCGAAGGCACTGCTCGGGATGCTCCTGCCGCATCGGTTCCGGCAACCCCTTCGATTCGCTGCCAAAAACCAGTACGTCGCCGGGATGAATCTGAGCCTCGGTGTAATGTCTTCGGGCAGTTTTGGTCAGAAACCAGTAGGTTCGGTCGGGCAGTCGAGCAAGGAGGCTAGGCCAATCGTCGACCACTTCCCAATCGAGGTGCTCCCAATAGTCCAGACCGGCGCGGCGGACGTGGCGATCATCGACCTGGAAGCCCAACGGACGGACGAGCCACAGCTTGGCGCCAATGGCCACGCATGTGCGGCCGACATTGCCGGCATTAAAGGGGATTTCCGGCTGATAGAGGACGATCTGAAGAACGGGTTCTGGCATAGTGGGGGGCGTCTTGCGTGTTGGATCGGAATGCGAAGGGGTCAGGTTCCTGTTTTCGGGCAAGGATCTCGGGTGAATTCCATGCGTTTTCTCCGAAAAATGGACCAGACCCCGGACTTTGCAATTCTCCTGCGGCTTGTGGCTAGTCACTTGCTTGCATATATTAACGAAGTAATCGCGATTGGACTAGTCGCACACAAAACCTCGAAAGAATCATCGCCCACAATGCCGCTTTCCCTGCCCCTCCGTTTGGTCCTCACCGCTGCAATCTTGCTCGTGCCAAGCCATGGCAGC
>JANXQG010000389.1 GCA_025356915.1 Planctomycetota bacterium
ACCCGGCATCGCCGTGGCGAGCTTGAGCGATGAGCGACGAAACATTGGGGAACTTGGGATCGGGCATGGCACTGTCTATTCCTCAACAATATCGAATTCCCATCCAGGCTATGCGGAGCGATCCGAAGCCGTCTGGTGCCATGCATCAGATCCACTTCGGAATGAATGCGCCTGGGCAGTCTTCGTGACCGATGCTCACCGGATCGGCGACATCGACATTCGAAAGAGGTGTGGCCTGAATGATCTTGTTTTCCCTGCGCGGCGATCCTGAGCTCTCCATCGTCGTGACGCGTACGCGCAATTGATTGCTGCCGTTCGCCCTGGCCCAGTTAACCCATTTTTGGCCTTCCGCCGAATAGAGGCAGTCGAAGGCCCATGCCTCACTCAGCCGGCCAAGGTAAGACGAATTGGAATTTACGGCGGCATTGAGCGCGGTGCCGCCGCCCGAGAAACCCGCGATGATTAGCGATTGCGGTGGTGGAGGCTTCACGGGGCAAGGCCGACCCGGCGTGCCGGAAATGGCGGTAAACATCGCCGAGTCGATCAGTGTCGTCAGACCCGAGCCTGTCGCGAGCGCACCAAATGTTGGATTGTGGCCACCCCAAGGCTCGACCAACACTACTTCTTTTGAGCCAAGTAGCGGCCTGAAGTCGCGCTGCTTCAATGCCCTAATGTAACCTTCGATCGAGTCCTGCGAGTTGCGGCCGTGATAATAGACCAGCATGGGAACGGCTTCTACCATGGAGACTGCGCCAGGCACGAACACCATGGCCTTACCCAAGACGATCTTTTTATTGTCGACGACGTCGAAAAAATGAGTAGTTCCGTTACCGTCAGTAATAGTCTTTACCATTTTTGGGGTTCTCGACTGATCGTAATTGTAATCGTACGAAACACCCTTGATTCTGACGTGGATGTGGGTTGAGGTCAATGCGCCCTCTGCAAATTCCAGGAGAACTGCAAAGTCCAACGCGAAGGGGTCGGGAGTCTTTGATATTGACAACAACGCGTCGCGACCCCTTAAATTCCCCTCACGGATTAAGCGGTCAGTTCCACCAACGAGCGAGCATTTCCGGCGTGGCTCGCGGCCGAGACCAGGCGACGAAGGCGCCAGCCAAGGCCGCCACCGCGCCGCAGACCCAGAAGATCTGGCCGTATTCGAGATGTGCCGGACCGGAAAGCAAGGTCTGGGTGATGGCTGCCGCAGCGATGCCGACCCACGAAAGCCAGCTCGCCGCGCCTTGCACCGCTCCCTTGGTTTGGGGCGACGGGCGATGCTGCAACACCGAAACGATGGGCACGATGAACAGCCCGCCGCCGAGCCCTAACAACACCAAGGCAACCGTGAACTCGGGCTTGTCAATCCCCGGCCAGCCGAGCCACAGGCCCGCCAAGGCCATCAGCCCGGCACCCGGCGGAATCAACCCATATTCGATCCGTCCGCTTGAAAGCTTGCCGGCCAAACCGCTACCCGCGCCGATGCCGAGGCTAAGCGCGGCCTGGAGCCAAGCCTGTTCGGTGGGTTTCAGGTGGAATACTTTCTGGGCGAAAAGAGCGAGATTGATCTGCACCAGCGTGGCGACGAAGAAGAAAGCGGTGTTGCCCCAGTTGGCTCGCCAGAGGTCGCGGTCGGCCTTCATGACGCGCAGGTTGCTCCAGATTTCCCCGAGGATGTTGACGTTGAGTTTTTTGCCGGGATCGGCGGCCGGCACTTTTGAAATACCGAGGCTGGCCATGAAACCGATGGCAGCGAGTACCGCAAGAATTCCCCCGGACCAGCCTTCGTGATGCAGCAGCGTTTCCGACAGCCAACCACCTGCGAAAGTCCCAAGAATAATGCCAATAAAGGTAAGCAGTTCGAGAATGCCGTTTCCCGCCGAAAGTTTTGAGACGGGTAAAACCTCGGGCATGATCCCGTATTTCGCCGGGGCAAAGAAAGTGCTGTGGATCCCCATCAGGCAGATAGCGGCGAGTTGCAACGATTGTCTTTCCGAAGCCAATGCCAGCACGGCGAATAGCATGATGGCGATCTCCCCGAGCTTCACGCCGATCATCACGGAGCGCTTGCTGAAGCGGTCCGCCATCCACCCGCCGACGGTGGAAAACAGCAGGAATGGCACGGCGAACAGCAACGAGGCATGCGAGGCAAAGCCGTTCTTGTCGGCATCGCTCAAAGTGACCGAGGCCAGCACGGGGAAAATCACGAGCCAGCGCAGCGCGTTGTCGGAAAAGGCTCCCTGGAACTGGGTGAACATCAGATTCCAAAAACCACGCGGCCAGGATGTAGACGAATCCGAGTTCATGATGTTGCGAGGCTCCTTTGCCACGACGATTTCCTTCAAGCTGACCAATCCGACCTGTTCCGTCTCCTACGGGGAGACGACCCTTGTACGCCGTTGTATCCACGTCTCCCGACCACGCAATCAGTGTAGCTGTGGTTGAGAGCGAATATCGCTCTCTCGGAATACCCTGCGAAGAACCAAATGCGTCGGCAGGAAAATGCAAATCGGCAGTCCGGCCATCAGAAGCCCGAGGTAGGCCAACGGCGGCATCCAAGTTTGCGGCTCGGTATCGCTCATGCCATAGACATAGTCGATGTTGACCGGCAAATTCGGGTTGTCGGGCGGGGCGGGCGGACCGGGCATCAGGAAATAACAGACCAGCATCAAGATCCACGCCAAGGCCGTCCACGCCATAAAAGCCCGCCGGTCATAGCCCAGCCGCCAGATGATCCAGACCAAGAGCAACGGCAACCAGAAGTGGAACAGCGACAGGCCTCGGGTGAACAAGGGAATGGTCGGCGTGAACATATAAGCGGTCAAGCCGACGACGTGCAGGTGGAATAGACCACCGAGAAAATCCACCATCCAGAGGGTTTGGGGAATGAGGAGACCCACGGCGGGCATCGATGCCCAAAGGGAATCTTCGCGCCACAGGGCGACGATCGTCATCAGCACGGCGATATCGCAGTAGTACAGGAAGTTGGTCGGCCCGTAGCAGCGCAAGTAGTAGGGCACCATGATCGCAACGAAGCCCGTGTAAAGCCATTTGACCCAGAGGGGTATCCGACTTGCGGGTTGAGACGGGAAGTCAGTCATGGTGAGATGTCCTTTATCGACCTAGCTGCCATGGCCGCCACCACAGCTTCTTGTTGCTGCTTTGCCTGCTGCGTCTTCATGGGTCGCCTACAAAAGGTAGGATTATTTCTCCGACAAACGTATAGGCGTGAGGAGCACCTAAATATAACGCAAACCGTTCGGTAATATAGCCCTCACCCTACCGGATACTGCCGGCAATACTCGTACAGAGCCATTGCCGCGGCGGTCGCCGCGTTGTGGGAATAGGGAAGCCCATAGACGGGAATCTCGATCGTGCCGTCCAGGAGCCGCAGTACCTCATCCTCGATTCCCAACCGCTCATTGCCAATCACCAGCACGACCTTGCGTGGGAACGGAAACTCAAAGATCGACTTTGAATTGCTCGCCTGCTCCAGCCCAAAAATCGGATAGCCCTCCTGTTTCAACCGCTTGACCACCGGTAGGAGGGTACGATGGATCTCAATCTGGATCGAGTCACCCGTCTCGCGGGAGATTTCCGGCAGGATCCGAGCGTTGCCGCAGCAGATTATGCGGGAAATGCCACAACAGGCCGCCGCACGGACGATCCGCGACAGGTTGATGTTGCTCCGCATTGGCGGACAGGCCAAAAGCAACTCCCGCGGCTGCTGCAAAGAGACGGGCGGCTTGTGGCGTTGTTGGACGAAGTCGGGCATGGGAGCTGCGGGCTGGGGGCCAATATCTTCTTCAAAAAATGAGGCCAGGGAACGACGACCGGCGTTTGAATTCGCCGGAGTCGTCCCTGGCCACGATGTGGCGGAGAGACCAACGCTACGGTACCTGTGCGCACGCTCGAATTCGCGCGCAAAACGCCACAAATGCCATGCTCAAAATGGGACGGATTACTTGCAAAAAGGCTTTGAGATTAAATAAAAGATGAGTGGACGCCGGAATATCATTCAACGCGGCAGAACTAAGATAAGCAAAAAGAAGATTAGCCCAACACGATCATAGGCTCTATTCTACACTCGGCTCAGAATCTTGGGAAGCGTGGTTCTTAAAAATCATTCCTTGGGGAGAACTTCAACCGTTTTCTCACCCACGGCTGGCCTTGTTTGCCGGCGGCTGGTCGCCTCGACTTGCAGGGAAATCGGTCCCGGTCTTGATGTTCGCACCACAACCCGATAGTCGATCATCGCCTTGGGTGACAGTTCGGCAACCGGATCGAAGCGAATCAGTTCCTGGTCAATCTGGTACTTGATGTTTGCGTTCGGGCCGGTAGTGCCAAACTCGGCAGCCGTGCCGGGCGGGATGCGAGCCGTGACAACCACGTCATTCTCGGCATAATCGCCTTGGTTGGTGATCTGAATCATAAACCGCTGATTCTCACCTGCCGGGACATTTAATTTGAGATTATCTACCCAAACACCCAGCCGCCCGGGGATCGCGACCGGCGAAATCGGCGGCGCAGCACCCGCGGGCGGAGTTGCGGCGGCAATTGCCGTAACGCAGGAATCGGCGGCAGCTTGGGCACCGTCGTTGGTAGTGACTTCCACACGATGACAAAGTTGTCCCGGCTTGGTAACCCGGAAGGTGACGCCAAATTGAACGGACTGCCCTGGAGCCAAGTCGCTCACGGGGCGCGTAATGGGACTTCTTTGCTGGTGCTCCAATCCATCGCCAAAAGTGTCGCGGATGACGACACCGGTTGCCGACACAGTCCCGCGATTGGTCAGGTCGATATCGAAAGTCACCTTTGAGCCGACGACTGCCTGCGTCTCAGGTTTGACCTTGAGGTCCAATACCGCAGTGGCCGCTCGCGTCGGAATTGGCCCCGGAGCTGGCATTATGGATGGACTTGGCGTTATGGTCGGACCGAGTGTGTTGGCCGGTCCGGGCATTATGGAGGGACCAGGCAGTACGGAAAGAACATTCGTTTTTGCACAGTGGCTCGAACGCAGCCCACTGCTCCCTGCGACCTCGATGCAATGCGAAATGACCCCCGTTTGCGTGGTGCGAAAAGTCACTTCGATGATCTGCTGTTGGCGCGGAGCCAAATCACCGATCCGCCATTGCAAACGCCGCCCCTCAACCACCGGAGCCGGATTGGCCTGAAGGAAACTCAGCCCGTCGGGAACAACTTCGGTTGCCACAACCTCCCTGGCTGGCAGATCGCCTGGGTTGCTGACTTCGATGCGATAGGTGATTGTCTCGCCGATCGTTGCCGTGGGCGGACCCATTTGTCGAATTCCGAGCGAGGGGGCCGTCCAGGTCACCAACACGCTATCTTTACGAACCATCAGCCGTTGGCCGCATTGATCGGCTGGGCGGAAGACCTGGATGCGTACCTGGTTTGTGCCAGGCGACGGATCCTTTTGGAATATCTCCACGCTTGCCTGGCCGGCCTCATTGGTCGGCACCTCGATCGAAGTCGTGCCCGCCGGACCAAAGGCAGCCGGAGGACCGCAGGCAACTTCATAGCGCACGATCCAGCCGGGGCGAGGGCAGTGATTGCTTTGCCGCCAGACGGTCGTGGTCAGCGATTGCTTCGTTCCGGCGGGCACGATCGCCGGGGTGGGGAAACCAAATTGGGCATCGATCCAATAGATGATCGCCGACTTGGCACGTTCAGCGGGAACAACCACGTCGGGAGCGACGACCGTCACATGGCTTATGCCTTCGACCGGTGAACTGACCGTGACCCAGCCTTGTCCGCGTGCAACATTAACACTATTGCCCGGCCCGCCAGCGCGTTCGGCCACGCGGGTTGTGCTACCGATGGCAAATGTATTCGATACCACGCGAGGACGGGTGAAATCACCGACCAGGAAATCGGTGAAGTGGTTTTCACCGATACCGGTGAACTGCCCCACACTGTTCGGCACGAGCCACCATTCCAGTCGGCGGTTGGTGCGCAGGTATCCATCACCGCCGCGGACTCCGCCCAGCAGGACAAGCTGGCTTCCCACTGGCATCACGGTACTGAACGGCGAGAGCATTGCGGCCACGTCGCTATAGGGTGAGACCTGCTGCCCAGCCGCAACAGGCGGCCGGGCCGTAGTGGCGGGAATGGGAGTTAGGGCCGGAACCGGGGCGAGAGCAACGCTTCCAGGAGCTGCGGGCACCGGCGTTGGAGTGGTGCCGGGCAGACAAGGCACCGCAGCCGGCGGCGGCGCGTCGGAAATGAGGAGGTGTTCGCCCGAAGGATCGATGCGCAGCGGGTGAAACTCGGCGCAGCCTGCCACAACGAGCAAGATCGCGATGCTTGCCGAAGCACAGACCGGAAATTTCGTCCTTGAGCGGCGCATGGCCCTTTCCTCGGCCTTGGATCACGTTCGAATGCACAACCAGAAGAACAGTCGAGTCCGCCTAGTAGGACGGAATATATTCCGTTCTACGTAGGGCTGCCTCAAACAGACTTTGCAGTTTTTCTGTTCACGACTCGCACTGTTGACCACTGAAAGGGTAGCATGTAGAATGGCAGCGTGCAGTCTTTTGTTGATTTGTGATCTTATCCTGCTCCCGTAGCGCGGTAGTATCGCTACCAACCGCATAAACGGTCGTCGGGTTACCGTCTATAAATCTTCGTGTGATTAGCAAAGCAAGGCTAAACGTGGAAAAGGTTCAAGACTATAGCCTAAGCGAGATCGTCGCGACCTATCGGCAGCGGGCCGAGTTGCCCTCGTATATTCTTGTCGTCGATTGGTTTGAACAGGCATTCCGCGCGCTGGCTGCAATGCATGCGACGGGCCGAATCCATCAGTCCATCGGGCTGGAGATGATAATTGTCGGAGCCGACGACGAAGTCCGAATCGATGAACAGAGCACGAGGTCGGATTTCACCCGGGGGTGGACGCCCGCGGGAGCCTCTGGCGATTCGGGCTGTGCGGCCCCCGAGCAACTCTCCGGCCGCGCAGTCGATCGGCGTGCCGACCTCTACTGCCTGGGAGCCGCGTTCTATGAGCTTTTGACGCTCCACCACCCAAGCCCTTCGCCCGAGCCGCCTTCGAGCATCAATCGCACGGTGCCCAAAGGCTTTGACGTCCTGCTGCATTTCATCCCTTGGCGGCGGCGGCGACGCTAGGCACAAAGGCCCGCTGTGCCGCGCTGGCGCGGCCAATGTTGCTCGCCCTGGAACATCCCAAGCCAAATGAAGTTCCCCGCGACATGGCGGCGCGCCGCATTGACGCCTGGTTCCGC
>JANXQG010000452.1 GCA_025356915.1 Planctomycetota bacterium
CGCTGGCCGAACTCGATGCCTGGCTCGATGCCAAGCGGCAAAGCGGGGTGATCGTCGATCCGAAAATTTATCTGGGACGGTGCTTTCTGGGGGGCCGCTGAAGACTGCTTCATTGGCTACCTAACTTTGAGTGCGTGACCCGGTCGAACGTGGATCGAGTCAGGATCATCGAGCAGTTTCGCCGCTGCAAGGTCGGGATCCTGCATACTGACTATGCGTTTCAATATACTTTTCCACGGCACGGGGCGTGCGATAGCGAATTCCCTGCCCGACCGCCACGCGCTGGCGGATGTCGGAGGCGCTCAGACCGATTTCCGGCATCACGACCTCGTGCCGACGCATGGCGTCGATCCGCTCGGGCGGGGCAATTCCGGACAACAAGTTGAAATCCAGCGGCGACTCGCCGGAGCGGCGAACGGCCATCGGCAAGGCAAGTTCACAGATCCGTTCCGGTTGCCGCCAATGGGGCAGATCGCGGAACATATCGGCCCCCAGCAGGAAAAAAAACTCGCTCGTCGGGTTCTCGTCGCGGAAATGAGCCAAGGTATCGACCGTAAAATTGACACCACCGCGATCCGTTTCATAGCAGTTGACGGAAAACGCCGGATGCCCGCCAATCGCCAACTCCAGCATCTCGATCCGAATCGGTGCCGGAGTCAATTCCCGCTGCTGCTTATGGGGTGGAACGGCAGTCGGCACGAACCATACTTCGTCCAGTTGGCCCTGTTCGCGGCAACATTCCGCCAGCAGCAAGTGACCGAAGTGGACGGGATCGAAACTGCCGCCGAAGATTCCTATGCGCATCGAATACCTTAATGCCTGAAAGGAGGTGAAAAATAGGGAGGAGGCTCTCCCGCTGGCTCTTCGCCGGTGAACAAATGACGCAGCCTGTTCCGGTCGAAAGTATCACCGGCAGGCGACT
The DNA here is from genome assembly GCA_025356915.1 of Planctomycetota bacterium. Classification (GTDB taxonomy): domain Bacteria; phylum Planctomycetota; class Planctomycetia; order Pirellulales; family Thermoguttaceae; genus JANXQG01. Next base: position 923 of record JANXQG010000452.1, read on the forward strand.
TGATATCGTCAGGCAGACAAGATACGGACATCTCGCCACAGGCCATCAACATGGCTTCGGCGCGAAAATCCCCTTTTGCCAAGCCGGCGCGAGGGTTCTTTTCGTCGTAGGTCCATTCCTCCGGCTTGGTCCAAGGAACGGCCCGCTCGCGATCCGCCACGACCACGATGACCTTCACCCACTCCTCATAGATGCGCGGCATGGGGGGGGTAGGATCGGCATAAAAGGTTTTCGGACCGCGCACCAGTAGGAACGTGGTCTTGCCCGCGAGATCCTTGGCAGGAGTGGCGTACCTGGCGTCATTGGGATCCCGATAAACTTGGGGCATGAGCGGAATCAATTCCCGGTTGTGTGGGCTGTCCCACGGCTCATCGAGGTGGAACCGCTTGTAAAGATCTTGCTGGCCCAGGTAAGGCAAGAGGGCCACACGCCAACTCAGGAACGGCTTCCCCTGCTTGTCGGCCAAATAGGCCGGTGGCATCGTCTGAAGCTTGCGACGGTAGGCCTTCACTCCAAAGCCGATCTCCCGTAACTGCAATTCGGGGGCGGCAGGGACGTAAGCACCGGAAGGCAACGGCCCGACGGTTGGGGGACCGTAACTCGGAGCCGAACCGGTCGTAGGCGGCGTCGGGATAGGAGCCGCCGCGCTGGGAAGGGGTGCCGCTGGGTAATTAGGAGTGGGTGGCGGCGCGTAAGTGGCTGGCGGTGTGGCCGGCGGTGTGGCCGGCGATGTGTAAGTTGGCACCGGCATCAAAGTAGGTGCCTCGGTAGCGGGTGCTGGCTGGATTGGCTGGATTTCCCCGGCTGGGGCTGGAACCTCTACTGGAACCGCAACCGGGGTGCGGCGATCAAAAGGCATCTCACTCCTGGGTTGACCCTCGGCCGCAATCTGCTGCTCCAGCGATTGTGGACTTTCCATGGCGACGGCGGCGGTCCAGAGCAATCCGGTACCCGGCAACGGTTGCCGGCTGATCAACTCCAGCCCCTGCTTCGTGCGACGGAGCGCGGCAGTAGATGGCACCATGTGCCGGCCGATCGCCGGGGCCGAAGGGATCGAGTCGAGCGGCAGTTGCTCTTTTTCGCCGAAAAAACTCGTGCCGTAAGACGCTATCAGCGGTACGAACGGATAGGCCAACTCGAAGAGCTTCGCCGTATCCACATAGACCAGCATACTCGGAGAATCGGCCCCCTCGATCGCGCGGCTCACTTGCGAAACCGTGGCCAGCGACTTGTGCGCAGGGCCATGCTGGAGGTAGGCCATGATGTTCTGCGGCGTCATGGCGACGATCAGCTCGCGGTCCGTGGCACACCAGGCTACGGGGACAACGCCCGTGTTGGTGAAGTAATAGATCTTCTGGCCGGCGAAACTACATGCGCGAAGTTGGGGAGTGGGGGAAGAGAACCGCTCAAGTGGATTCTTCGTCACCGCGCTCTGAAAACTCTTGGCGATGGAACTGCCGAGGAACTTGGCCTGGATCACGGACAACGCGTCGCGATCCCTGATCGGCACGATCGCCGTGAGGCCCAGCAGCACCAGGCCGCCTTCGCCGGGCGAACTGTAGATGCAGCAAGTGTCGCCCAGGGCCTTCGGCAGATCGCGACGGAGATCGACTTGCAGCGACTTCGTGAGTGCGTCCAACGATTGCTCGATGCCAGTTCGCTGGGCCGGTTCCAGGTTTTCGATCATCGCCGTAACTTGATCGACGACCTTCTGGGCATCAAATCGCATGGCAAACGACAGCGTCGCATCGCGCGGGATGGGCGTTAGATCCCCCGCCCGTAGCGGCTGGTCGGAAAAGAGGCTCAGCAGGGGTCCATTCGGCTCTCCATCGGTCGAGAGCAAGAACTTGCTCGTGAACGTCTCGCCTTCAAGGCCCGAGACCGAGCTTATGGCCAAGAGCTTGTCAAGCCCCAGGCGACGCAGGGCATCGCGGGTCTTGGGCATTGCCTTGTCGGTCGCCACCTGGTCGAGCAGCATCTTGAGGTTGAGGTAGACAACCGTAGATACCCGCTCAACGGGCAACTGCTTGCGCAAAGTGCCGAGCCAAGCGGGCGGTTCCTGCTGGCGACGCTTCAAGATTTCCTCGACGCTGCCGTCGCCGATTCCGAGGATGAAGTCGGTGCCTTGGAAACCGCAGGTAACAGACTCGATGTTCATGGAACCTGTGTGGCCGAAACGATACCACGCATGGCCCGCGATCTGAACCTCCTTCAGGTCGGCGGCCTTCACGTTCTGGCGATACTGGTCGAAGGCGGCACGAAGCTTCTCGGCGTCCTGACCAGCCACCACCAACATGCCTCCGCGGACATACTGAGGCTTGCCGTTCTTATCAGCCTTGATTTCCGTGGCGAAGACGGCCCCGGGATGCGTGGCAACGATTTTGGCAAACTCCAGCGCGACCTGTAGGTCCGCGGCATCGCCGTTCTTGGCGTTCGCTGGGTCTGGCAGTGCCGCTTTGGACACGAAGGTAGCCAGCGTGGCGAAGCAATGTTGGACTTCAGGCTCGGCCAGCAGTTGTTCCGTTTGATTCTTGCTCTTGGGATCCTTGCGAACCGTCCTTTGGAGTTCAGCGTAGAGAGGGCCGATCTTCTGAATTTCGTTATAGTATCGGGCTCCTACCAGACCCCAGGCATGCTTGTTCGGATCGGCATTCCCTTTTTT
>JANXQG010000456.1 GCA_025356915.1 Planctomycetota bacterium
AGAAACCGCTAAGATGGTAATGACGAATGACGAATGAAATACGAATATCGAAATCCGAAACAGATCCAAAATCAGAAATACAACTGACACAAACGATGAGACTCTAGCAACGTAATAGCATCTTCTCGTCGTGAAGCAAACAATGTATTTTGAATTTATTTCGGATTTCGTCATTCGGATTTAGGATTTTTTCTTCCCCCTTACCCTGCTCCCTCCCCATGTCCCGTCCAAAAGTCCTTATCCTCCGAGCACCTGGCACGAACTGCGACCAGGAGACGGCCTTCGCTTTTGACACGGCCGGCGCCATAACCGAGACGCTCCACGTCAACCGCATGCTGGAGTCGCCCGCCTTGCTCGATCGGTTCCAGATTCTCTGCATTCCCGGCGGGTTCAGCTTCGGTGATGACGTGGCCGCTGGACAGATATTTGCCGTACAAATGCGGCATCACCTCGCCGGCCGTCTGGCTGATTTCAAGGCCGCCGGCAAATTGATCCTGGGTATATGCAACGGGTTTCAGGTGATCATCAAATCCGGCATCTTGCTGGACGACGAGCCACCCCACGGACTGCCAGCCACGCTGACTTACAACGACTCCGGCAAGTATGAAGACCGTTGGGTCCGCCTCGGCGTGGCAAGCGAAAAGTGCGTATTCCTCCGCGACATTGAGCGGATGTACCTCCCCGTGGCCCATGGCGAAGGCAAATTCATCGCCCGTGACGCAACCGCGCTCGCCCGATTGGAAGCGGCCGGTCAGTTGGCCTTGCGCTACACTCCCCTCTCTCCTGGCGGGAGAGGGCAGGGAGCTGGGAACTGGGAGCAGGGAGAAAGCAAAATGCAACAATCTCCCCTCGCTCTTTCCGGTGGCGAGTTACAATCTCCCCTCGCCCCTTACTCGGGGAGAGGGGCCGGGGGTGAGGGCATTCAGGTCGAGGGTTATCTCCCCTTCCCCGACAACCCCAACGGATCGATGGCCAATGTTGCCGGCGTCTGCGACGCGACCGGCCGAGTGCTGGGCCTGATGCCGCATCCTGAGCGACACATCGACCCTACGCATCATCCGCGATGGACCCGTGGCGAGGCCGGGCCCGTGGGCGATGGTTTGCAATTATTCACCAACGCGGTGCGGTATTTTGAGTGAATTAAAGGTCGATTGATAAGTGAGTAACTCCACGCAACTCCGTCACGATATCCGATCCTTGTCGAGGAATTTCCAGATTCCGGCCGACTTCCAAAGCGCGGAGCCCTACGGCACCGGGCACATCAATGATACCTATGCCGCCACCTATCGTCAGGGCGGCACAAAAATCCGTTATATTCATCAGCGGATCAACCAGAATATCTTCAAAAACGTCATGGAACTGATGGAAAACATCCATCGTGTGACCCATCACCTCCACGCCAAGCTGGCCGATCGGCCCGACCTCACGCGACGAGTGCTCACGCTCGTGCCTGCTTGCGACGGGCAGATGTTCTACATCGATCCCCAGGGCGAATGCTGGCGGACTTACGTTTTCATTGAGGACGCCCGCACCTACGATGTCGTGGAATCGACGAAGCAGGCCTATGAGGCGGCCAAGGCGTTCGGGCAGTTCCAGAGTCTGTTGGCTGACCTGAGTGCCCCGCGATTGCACGACACGATTCCTGATTTTCACAACACTCCGAAACGTTTTGCCGCTCTGGAAAAGACCCTTGAGGCCGACGTGGCCAATCGAGCCAAGCTGGCCCGGGCCGAAATTGACTTTGCATTAAACCGCAAGCCGATCACTTCCCGGCTAATCGACCTGCAATCGCAAGGCGTTTTACCGGAGCGGGTGACTCACAATGACACGAAGTTCAATAACGTGATGTTGGACGATACCACGCAGGAGGGCCTATGCGTCATCGACCTCGACACGGTCATGCCCGGACTGGCTCTCCATGATTTTGGCGACATGGTTCGAACGACCACGAGTCCGGCCCTGGAAGACGAGAAGGATCTGTCGAAGGTCTGCATGCAGTTCCCCATGTTCGAGGCCTTGGTGCGAGGCTACTTGGCCACTGCGGACGACGTGTTGAACGAGGCCGAGAAGCAGCACCTGGCGTTTTCCGGCAAGTTGATTTCCTTTGAGATCGGCATCCGCTTCCTGGCTGACTTCCTGACTGGCGATGTCTACTTCAAGGTGCATCGCGACGGCCACAACCTCGATCGCTGCCGTACTCAGTTCAAGCTGGTCGAATCGATCGAAACCCAGGAAGAGAAAATGAACCGGCTGGTGGAAAGTTGTTGAAAAATTGCAGTCGACATACGAAGCGCGCCAGCCACGTTTTTGCAACAGTTATTGCTTTGTTGACCCTCAAACCCTTAAAGTCCAGGGTCTGGTCCATTTTTCGGCGAATACGCATGGAATTCACCCGAGATCCTTGCCCGAAAACATGGACCTGACCCCATCGCGTTCTCTGTTTTATTCCCATCCACCCTTTTGCAAACCTAGCCGGAACTGAATCATGAATCTTCACGACCCAAAATACAAAAACTTTGCCCTCGTCCGAGAAATGATGGAAACCCCCGGCTTAATCGGGGAATTCGACTTCCATGCAGCAAGAGACGTCGCGGGCGCAATCCGCAAAACTGGAAGTTTGTTTCTCACGGGTGAGGGTTCCAGCCGCATTTTCCCAGCAAAGAACCTGATTTCCGAGATCCTGCGTTTGGGCGTGCCTGTGGCGGCGGCCACGGAAGGCGCCCGGCAGGCCCACGAGTATGACCTCTCGAAGTTCGTCGTCTTTGGGGCCAGCAACAGCGGCAAGACCAAGGAACTGATCTCGCTATTCACACAGCTCCGCAAGCAGGGGCATCAGCAGCGATTTGGATTGTCAGCCAACACTCCTTGCACCCTGGAGACAGTTTCCAACCACGCTTACACGCTGAAATGCGGTAAGGAGGACGCCGTAGCTGCCACGAAGAGCGTTGCAGAACAGGCATTATTCTACCGTTCGCTGATCGTCGATCTGGAACCATCCTCACGATTGCTTGCCAATCAGCAGGAAGCGGCCGCCAAGGCTCAACAGGTACTCGAAGCGGAAATCGACCCGGCGTTGATTCAACAGATTGCCAAGGCTCCAGTCGTCTACTTCGCTGGCCGCAATAACGGCGTGGCCGAAGAAATTACGCTCAAAACCAACGAGATCATGCATAAGAAAAGCGACTACCTGGAAGGCACCTATGCCGTACACGGCATCGAAGAGGTCATGACGTCCAAGGACGTCGTGCTGGTCTTCGATCCGTTCCCGGCAGAGATCGAGAAGTTCAAGACGACGCTAGTCGATGGCGTCGGCATGACAGTCATCGCCATTGCCGCGGAAGAGACAATCCTGCCGACGATTTGCATTCCCAAGGTCGAAGGCTACTGGAGCATATTGCAACTCTTGGCAGGCTGGAACCTTCTCGTGCAGGTTGGCGTCGGCCTGGGGATCAACCTCGACAAG
>JANXQG010000487.1 GCA_025356915.1 Planctomycetota bacterium
AACGATCTTCCGATCAGGGCCAGGCCGACGCCTATGAGGATGATGCCGATGTTCTCGATGCTGTGATACGCCAGCAGCCGTTTGAGGTCATGCTGGCCGATGGCGAATACGACGCCGAGCACGCTAGAGACCGCTCCCAGACCGAGCACAATGCCACCCCACTCCAGCGGAGGATGCGGAACCAGCGAAGTGATCCGCACCAGACCGTAGATTCCCATCTTGATGATCACGCCCGACATGATGGCCGAGACATGGCTGGGCGTAATCGCATGTGCGCTGGGCAGCCAAACGTGCAGAGGCATCATGCCCGCCTTGAATCCGAATGCCACCACCGCAAGGACGAAGATTGCGGTGGCCATGCCAGGCGTTAAGCCATCCGTGTTCAACGCGACGAAGGTATATGAACCGCTCGCCGCGCGTAGCAGGGCAAAAAGCGCGAACAAGGAGAGCGTGGCAACGTGCGTCGCGACAAAGTAGATCAAGCCGGTTTCGCGGACTTCCTGGCGGTCGTCTTCCGTGATGACCAGAAAGAACGCGGAGAGTGCCATGACCTCCCAGCCGAACAGAAACAGGATGCTATTTCGGGCGATGACCAAAAGTGCCATGCCGGCGGTCAGCAGGCCATAAAACAACCGCAGCTTACAGCCGTTCTCCGTATGCTCCGACTGCTTCCAATAGCCCAATCCATAGATACTGCCAAGCATGGAAACCAGGAAGATCGGCATCAAGAACAAGGCGGACAGACCATCGATCGCCACATCGAACTGACCGCCAGCAATGGCCCAGGGGAGTACGATCGGCTGGTGGACGTCCGACACCCAGAACACGACAACTCCCGCCAATCCCAGGCACGCCCCCGCCACGATCAGCAGAGTCGCGAGGCCCTCGCCGAACCTAGAAAATAAAAGTCCTGGAAGGCCGCTTATCGCAGCGAGCATAAGTCCCGTGAGAATCAGTAATTCGCTCATGGCGTGGTCCACCCCGTCCGTAGAGAGACCCAGGCCAGGGCCAGAACGACCGCGAGCATAATGTAAAGAAGGTAAACGTGGATTTTCCCCTGTTGCAGCACGCGCAGGCGTGCGAACCGATCGGCCGATCGGGCGAACAGAGGGCGATAAACCCTTTCACAAACCGGGTCGAATACCTCGGACGTGAATTCACCCTCGGCTGGGAATAACTCATGGGGCAGACGCCGCGATGTGCGTGGGCGAAGGAATCTGGGCAGGATGTGTTCCGCCAAAATTTCCGCAAAGGATCTGCCCGTGTATTGCATGCGCTCGGTCGGCTGAAGGTAACCGCAGCCCCAGGTCGGAGATTCCGCAATGGCCGCTCTGCGCGTCAGGAAAAGCAATAGTCCTGCCATTACGCCGACCGCGGCCAGCGTAGAGGCGTTGACGATGCCCAATAGGGCTAGCGGCACCTCGGCCACGACAGAATCGAGCGGCATATCCCCAGGTTTTTGGGCGAGAATCTGAACGAGGACGCCCGACATCAGGCCAACCACCGTTTGCGGAATAACTGCCATCGTCACGCAGAGGGCAAGCAGGATCACCATCGGCCCGAGCATCCAAGGCGATGATTCGTGCGCATGGTGAGCCGCCACGCTCCGTGGCTCGCCCAGTAGCACGATGCCGATCAGCCGAACAAAAGTGATCGCCGCCAGACCGCCAATCAGTACCAAAAGACCGGCGGCCAGGATCGCTGTCAAACCACGGGTTCCCAGCGTGGTGATCCCATCCTGGATGAGGCTCATGTACATCATCCATTTACTAACGAAGCCATTCAGAGGCGGCAGGCTGGCGATGGCCACGGCCCCAAACACCATGAACGTACCCGTCCAGGGCATGCGCTTCATCAAGCCACCGAGCCGCTCCATGTCCTTGCTGCCCGTTGCATGCAAGATGCTCCCCGCAGCAAGAAACATCAGCCCTTTCATGAGGGCGTGGTTCCATATATGCAGGAGTGCTCCGGTCATGCCGAGCAGTGCCACGACCGGGAGATGATTCGCCAATCCCCACAGACCGACGCCTAGGGCCAACGCGATCAAGCCCATGTTTTCGATGCTGGAGTAGGCCAGCACGCGTTTGATATCGCGCTGATGAAGAGCCAGCGAGATGCCGACAAGCCCCGTGAGCAGACCGATGCCGGCTAAAGTCGGCCCCCACCAGAGCGCCGGCGGTCCGAGAAAGGTTAAAATGCGGAGTATTCCGTACAGGCCCATCTTGATCATGACGCCCGACATCAAAGCGGATACATGCGAGGGCGCGGCGGGGTGTGCTTCCGGGAGCCAGACGTGAAATGGGACAAAGCCGGCCTTTGCCCCGAACCCAATCAATGCCATCACGAACACCAAGCTAGCTAAGCCGGGTCCCAGAGTCGTCATGGCTTGGAAATCGCGGAACTCCAACCCTCCTGCGTGACGACCAAGCAGCATGAACGTGATGAATAAGAAGATCACGCCCAGATGCGTCGCAATCAAATAGATCCAACCGGCCTGCCGTACTTCGGCTTTCTCGTGCTCGAAGATCACCAAGCAACAGGCAGCAATCGACATCACCTCCCATGCCACAAGAAACAGCAGAACCGTCCGGGCGATGAGGACCATCACCATGCCGGCAACGAACAGATTGAAGAAGAACCAGGGACTTCCCAACGACTTTTCTTTACGGTAGGCAAGCAGGTAGTCGCCTCCGTAGACGGCCGCCAGTGCCGAGAGCCCCAGCACAGGCAATAGAAAGAATGCGCTCAAGGGATCGATCTCGACGCTGAATACCCCGTGCGCGACGTCCCAGGGTAGTCGCAAACCTTCCGAGGCCCCCCCAAGCAGGACTCGCAACGCCGGCACCAGGCCCAAGAGGGAGCCGAAAACGGCCGCCCCCGCTCCGAACAGGGTGGCCAAACGCGGGGATCGAGCAAAAAACAACGCGACACTCCCGCCCGCCACCTGCAGAACCATTGCCAACCGCACTGCGTCCATGCTACCGAGTCACCTTTCCTGCATCGACGACTGGCGCGGCGAGGGACGCCTCGATGCGTCGTGCTTCCCGTAAAATTTCCTCGCGCTGCCCGTGACGCATGAGCACTTCCTTGAAGGTTGCATCCTGCAATGCGTAGGAAAGTCGCGAAAGAATCTGCAAATGGCTCCGTGTGGTGGGACAGATCATCGAGAAGAGAACCTGCACGGGTTGGCCATCCAAGGCTTTGAAATCGACCGGCTTTTCCAGGAAGCATAGCGTCAGCATGGGACGATCGACGTTCAGCACAATCGGATTGCGAACGTGCGGCAGGGCGATGCCGTTGCCGATCGCCGTGGTCGCCGCCGCTTCTCGGACCAAAAACAGTCGCCAGATAAGCTCGCGATCGACACCTTCCGGAAGCGGCAATACCTGAACCATAGCACGCAGCGCCTGCTCCTTGCTGGTATCTTGAAGATTGTAGAAGATGCCGCCAGCTTCCAGGGCTTCGGCCAGGTTGGGCGGTGAATCTTCCGAGTCCGCATGATCGTCAAGCAATTCCATGGAAAACTTGACCTTATTCGCAGTTGCCCATTCCAGCACCTCAGCCCGATGCAGGCGGTGCTGACCATTCACATACTGCGCCGGAAGACCGCGTTGGCGAATCCATCGCACCACGGTCGATTCCGATACTTCAAAAAACAGGGTAATATCCCGAACTGTAAGTTGCATCAATTTTCCGTTTCACTAAGACAACTCCCCTCCCCCGTACTCGGGAGAGGGGAGCCACAATTCCAACTCCCCTCCCCCGTACTCGGGAGAGGGGAGCCACAATTCCAACTCCCCTCCCCCGTACTCGGGAGAGGGGCAGGGGGTGAGGGCTCATTTCTAGGGAGCGGTCTCGGTCGTGATTTCGTTGAGTAGTTTGAGAATTTCATTGGCGTGCGAATGGAAGTACTTTTGCATCAGGTCAAGAATCTTTCCCAGGATCGGATCGCGCAGTGAATAGAATACTTGGTTGCCATCTTTCCGGCCCACCACGATTTGCTTCGATCGAAGCACGGCCAAATGCTGCGAGACGTTCGCCTGTTCAAGCCCAAGCTGTTCGTAGATCCGACTGACCGGCACGGACGCTTCATCGCGCAACAATTCGACGATGGCGATCCGCGTGGGATGCGCCAGGGCCTGGAATACCTCGGCCTTGAAACGACGAAGATGGTCTCGCACGAGGGACTCCTCACTCAGTATCATTGCTTCCCCCCCCTTAATACGCACAAACGCGATCCTCATCGAACAAAAATCCACATGAGCATGATCGTATATTAGATAATGCGAATGAACATGTCAAGGCCAAATTGTTCAGGCCAAATTGTTCGGTGGTGTTGTCCTTACCACAATTCCGTTGCAGGAGGTGATCGATCATATGAGGGTCGTAAACGACCCTCGCACATTCGACCACGTTTTCACACCTTTCACACCTTTCACACCCTTCCTACCCTTCTCACCCTTCCCACCCAATAATAAACCGGCTGCCGCGGCATATCCAAGCCCGAGAAACGCGCCTTGGGGTAAAAAATGCGTTTCTCTGCTATCGTACTGCCGCGGCAGCCAGGTAATTTTTCAATTTTCAATTTTCAATTTGCAATCTTCCTCCTCCTCCACGCGCCCAATCCAACCACCATGCCAGCGACCAACAGAGCCAGCGTACTCGGTTCTGGAACGGGCGAAACCGCAAGCGGTGTACCTGCCATCTGCGAACTCGATAGGAAGGTATCCGGCCGGCCGAAACGCCGGTATTTCATCACCAACTCTCGACAGTTCCCCTACGGCCTGATAGGATGGCGGAGGATACTCTACCTTTCGGAAAGCCTCGCCGTGAACCAGCTAGGAAGCCATGACCCGACGCATTCGCAGGTTCCATCGACCGACCGCATCGACCAGATGTGCGACCAGTACGAAAAGGCTTGCCAGGCCGGTAATCCCCCGCTGATCGAAGAGGTTCTGCTTCAGGCCCCCCCCAGTGAGCGAGACCGCCTGCTTGGCGAATTACTGGAGATCGAACTCGACTTCCGCCAGCGGAGCGGCTCCTTTCTGCAACTGGAAGAGTATCGCGGCCGATTTCCCGAAAGCGCGAACCTGGTCGAGAGCGTCTTCCGCCGTATCGTCAAAACGCGTCGTCTGGGCGACTACGAACTGCTGGAGGAACTAGGCCGTGGCGGCATGGGCGTCGTTTACAAGGCTCGGCAGATCTACCTCAACCAGACGGTTGCCCTGAAAATCCTTCCTCATCGTTATCTGGATGATCCCCAAGCAGTCAGCCGTTTCCGTCGGGAGATGCAATCGATCGGAGGGCTGAATCATCCGAACATCGTTCAAGCCTACAACGCGGGGGAGGCCGGCGGCGTTCATTTTCTGGTGATGGAGTTCGTCGACGGTATCAACTTGCAGCAGTTCGTCGGCATTGGCATGCCTCCGGGCGGTCCACTTGGGATCGGAGCGGCATGCGAGATCATCCGCCAGGCGGCATTGGGGCTTCAGCATGCCCACGAGCATCAATTGGTGCATCGGGACATCAAGCCGGCGAACTTGATGCTTTGCCGCAGCGGTCAGGTGAAGCTACTGGACCTGGGGCTGGCTAAGTTTCACGCCGAGTGGCAAGGCGACGCCCAGCCGCAGGGCCGCCTGACGCAGCCGGGCGTGACCGTGGGTACGATCGACTACATGGCACCCGAACAGTGGGAGAACTCCGCCACGGCCGACATCCGCGCGGACATCTACAGCCTCGGCTGCACGCTCTTCTTTCTACTTACCGGGAAGACTCCTTACGGCGACCCGGCTTATGATACCAGCCGCAAAAAGCTCATGGCTCACGTTGTTGCGCCTATCCCGTCGCTGGTCGAGAATTGCCCCGATTGTCCCCAAGACATGGAAGAAGTTTACGAGACGATGCTCGCCAAGAATCCTCGCGATCGCTACGGGGATCCTGCGGAAGTGGCGGAGGCCATGGCCGAATTTGCCGATGAGGAGGAACTGGCCGAGGTGATCGTCGCCATGGCGACCAGCGAGGCTTGGATTGCCGCGAGCCGTGCCAATCTTCAATGCCCCGAACTAGATACGGCCAAGAAGCAAGGGGCCGGATCCGTGGGGTCCAATGTCCGCCGCCGCTCACAAAGCCGTCGAATGGCCAAGCAGAGATTCCGTCGGAATGTTCAATTCGTTCTCTTTGGATCGTTGGTGGCGGTGATTGCCGGCCTTTTGGCTTGGGTGGCAACTCGGCCAGCCAGTGAAGCCTCAAAAAATTCGACGACGTCAACCACTGCGACACCCTTGACCCCTGCGCCAATTGCCCGTAGTTCAATTGCCGCCGAATTGGCCCTGTTGCCTGGGCTGAATGGCCCATGGTGGCTCGAAGAAACGCCCTGGCTGACACCCTTCCTGCGGCAGGCGATTGCCGAGAAAGTGCTCTCCTCCGAGGTACGTCAGGCTTTCCAGCCTGACAATTCGAGTCAGGCTGGAAAGCCTGACGTACGTTCCGCCGCCGATCTAACCGCAGTGCTTGGCGAATCTCCTCAAAAATATCTCGATCCCAATACGGCCGAGGTGCAGAAGTGGCTTTGGGAAGTGGCGGGACGATGCCGCGGGAATTTGTCGCCAAGCCAATTGCAACTACTCGATCAGCTCAAGACGTTCTCTGACAGCAGTCGCGTTGATGACGAGAAAGCAATCCGCACTCTTGACGAGGCATTGCAACAGTTCCTCGACGGCCATCGCGAGGGTACTTGGTCGGCAGCCGATCTGCATACGGTGGCGCTGTTGCAGCATTACATCGCAGCCTTACGCACCGACGAGGCGATGGCCCAGAAAGCAAAGAAGAGCTACGACAAAGCTTTGGATGCTTACTCCGCCGAGAAAAAGACGCCGGCATCCACGCGGCTGCTTTGCCTCGTCGATTCCGCTGTCTTGCATGCCAATGCGTTAGTGAATATGAAAGAAGCCAAGCGACGACTGGATGATGCACTGGCCGCCAGCGATTTGCCGGTTCTCTTCCAAGTCAGTACTCTTGTCGCGCGCGGGGCCATCGCCACGGCTTCGGCCACGAACGCCAGCGAGTACGAAGACCACCGCTTCGTCCTTGCCAAGAAGGTTCTCGCCGGCACGGACACTGTCAAGCCTAGTCATCCGCTGGCGGCGCACATTGCCGAGGGTTATGCATGGAGCCTGATGGACCAGTGGAAGGTCGAGGAAGCGAGCAAGCAGTTTCAGACTGCCTACCATATTCGCTTGACCAATAAGGAAGAGAAGAATCCCTTTGCCGCAATTTACATCTTCCACAATCGCCATGGCACCGCAATGGCCTCCCGCTACCGCGGCAACCTCGATTCTGCCCGGCGGATCTACAAAACCATTGTCGAAGAAGTCAAGGTTGCTCTGGAGGAGGCGGAGCGTCAACATGCTTTGGTGGGGCAACAGAGCAAAATCCGCGCCCTCCAAGAACGTTTGAGCAACTCCCTGGAACGCTGGGCCGATTGCGAACTCTACAGTGGCGCCGCCTCCGATGGAAAAGTCAACCTGCTCCAGGCCGCCGAATCCTACGACCAGGCTCGGAAGGTCGCGCCTGAATGGAGCGATGAGGTTGTCATGGGCTATAAACTGGCGATTGTTCTTGCCTTAAACGGCAAATACCAAAGTGCCCGGGAAATCCTTGCTACGTTGGATGCCGACAAGAGGCAGGTGCAGGGGATGAGCGTCGAGAGGGCAACACTTGTGCATCAAGTGGCCAATGCCGTACTTGCCATCAAAGGCCCCACGCCCGCCGAGGGGCGCAAAGCCCTGCACGCTTTTCTCGATCAATTTAGACTCAATTTGGCCTATCGCGACTCCAGCCGCCGGGAAACCATGGAGTTGCAGCTCTTTGCCGCGGAACTGCTACTCACTTCCGATTTGGAGAGCGAACCCAAGTTGGCCGCTCGGGATACCAAATACCTCGATGCGCTGCTGGTCGTATTCAAGGGCCGGCGCGACATTCGTCCCTACCTTCGTCGTTACTACGAGCTGGCAATTCGATCCTGCAACAAGAACGAACTGGTCCAAATCGCACACTATTTGATTGACTCGCGCATGGACGAGCGAAAGGGTACACTCGATTCGCAGGCCACCCTCGTGCTGTTCAGCTTCACGTCCAAGGACAACTTTGCCATCTTTTTGCCGCAAGACGGGCGGCCGGGAAAGCGGATTGCGCTCGATATTACCCGCGACAAGATCAAAGAAGCCAAGGGCAAATCATTGCACCTCAACGACGAGTTGGTTACGCTGATCAAGGTGGAAAAAGAAGCTGGCCGACCTGTCGAGGTCTTCTGGGAGGACACGGCGAGCCGCCCGAGCGAAGACCCCGACGCGCTCTCCGATCGCGACTGGCCTTTCGATTCCCAACTGCACCTGGCCAAGCTGCGATCTAACTAACCGTACAGCCAATTCCGCATGCGGCGGCTGAAGCAGGAGGCAACGAACAGGACCGCAATGGTGGCTGCCGTGACGGGAATCAAAGCCCTGGTCAGCAAGGCTGCCGCCGGAAGTAAGACCACCAACAACAGCACCAAAAAGGTGAACCCCAGGTAGCTAAAGCTTTCATGGAACATTTGTGCAACGACTCTCATGGTATTGTTCTCCCTATTCCTCCCAGCGGCCAGGGGTTCAACTTGTTGTCGTGACCCCGAACTTAGGATAAATCTTGGTGCGTTTTTGCGATTTCTGGATTTCCAACCCTACATAACACGACTGACACAGTTCTTTAGCAATTACTGTTCCAGTGAGAAAAAAGAAATTATCTTGAGCTTGCTTAAACTTATTGAAGATAAGCACTTGCAACCAAAATGCAAAGACAATATAATTTGCCAGTCCGGTTGCAATAGTGATTACTTATTCAACGCGCGTTGATTTATTCATCGCATTGTGCTATTCTTATGCCTATGGTCATCCGGATCTTCCAATCGCTCGGTTTTCGCCTGCTCGTGCCGCTCTTTCTGGCAGTCGGTGGCGTATTGGCCTGTTACGCCGCCATCAGCTTCCAGTCGACCAAGGATCATTTTCTGCGGTTGGTGCGGGGCGATGTCGAGCGTACCAGCGGGATCATCAAGCGTGCAACGCATGACTCCATGCTCACCAACCGTAAAGACGATGTTCAGGCCACGATTTCTCGCCTAGCCGAGACACCCGACATCGCCGCCATTCGCATCTACGACAAGACGGGGCGGATCGTCATGTCTGCCCACTCCGAAGAGATTGGGCAAAGGATCATGGCCGATACGGAGACCTGCCGTGCGTGCCACCAGGACGACCGCACAATCAAGGCGGCCATTTTGCAGCCCGGCAAACGCGCGCATGAGGATCTGCGGTTCGATGTTTTACGCCATTTATCGACCATCGAGACCGAACCGGGATGCGTGGCTTCCAATTGCCATGCTCACACGGCGGATCAGAAGATTTTGGGAGTGCTCGATTTGGAGATGTCGACGGCACCGATGGCTGCGGCATTGGGCACTGCCAAGAGCCATTTTTTTTGGGCAACTGGGATCCTGACAATCATTATTCTCGCAGTGGTTGCGGTCTTCATCCGTCGCGGCTTACAAGCACCCATTTCGCGGCTCTGTGCCGGTACACGGCGGATTGCCAAAGGTGATCTCGACAGCCGGGTCAAGGTTCGTGGTCACGATGAGCTGGCTGAATTGGCGGATGCGTTCAATCGCATGGCAGAGGATCTGTGTGCAGCTCGCTCCGAAGTGACCGAATGGTCGCAAAATCTGGAAAAGAAAGTGGTGGAGAAGACATCGGAACTCCAACAGGCCCAGCGGCAGGTATTGCACATGGAGAAGATGGCGTCCCTGGGAAAACTTTCGGCAACGGTCGCCCACGAGATCAACAACCCACTGAGCGGAATGCTGATTTATGCCGGTTTGAGTCGGCGAGAATTGCAGGAGCAACCGTTGGATCCTAACGTCCGGGCAGAGGTTCTGCGCTACCTCTCGGTGATCGAGCATGAATGCCGTCGTTGTGGTGGGATCGTGCAGAATTTGCTCCTTTTTGCAAAGCGGAGCGGGCCTAGCATGGCCTTGGTCGATGTGAACGACGTCGTCCGCCAAAGCCTCATGCTTGTAGAGCACCATCTGCAAATGAGCGGATTGAAGCTGAATGCCAAGTTTCTGGAAGAGGACAGCCGCATGACGGCCGACGGCGGCCAGTTGCAGCAGGCCCTGGTCGCCCTGCTAGTCAACGCCGTTGAGGCGATGAGCGGCCTGCCGGAAGGGCGAGGCGAACTGATCGTCTGCCTTCACGGCACTGCCGACACGATCCGGATTGACATAGGCGACAACGGGATTGGCATTCCAAGCGACGTCTTGCCGCAGATCTTCGAGCCGTTTT
>JANXQG010000507.1 GCA_025356915.1 Planctomycetota bacterium
GAACAACCCGGACGACCTCCCCGAATTTGAGAAGCAGATGCGCCGGAAGGTCCACTACGTCATCCAGCCGCCGCACCTCTGGAACAGCATCGCCAACATGGCCAGCACCCAGAATGGCGAACTGCTGAACACGCTGCAGGCAGGTTTCAAATACATCGAAAACGAATCCTTCGAGAGCACCTTCAACGGCCTGTTCTCCGAGATCAATCTCGGCTCGGACAAGCTCGGCCGGAAGTATGAAGACCGGAACGCCAAGCTCTGCGCCATTATCGCGGAGATCGCCAAAGGGCTGGCGGAATTCTCTTCCGACATTGATGCCCTGGGCGATGCCTACGAATACCTGATCGGCCAGTTTGCTGCCGGTTCGGGCAAGAAGGCGGGCGAGTTCTACACCCCGCAGCAAATCTCCGACATCCTTTCCTCTATTCCCATCCTCCCAAGATGACTTATGCCAGTTCGCGCTCATCTGTCCGCACATTCCAACGACCGGACGTCGGGACACCGTTAGAACACCGGCTTGCCGATCGCCCCTGCAATTGCCTTGATGGCCAACCCAATTGACGAGAAAAGGGCTGCGGCGGTGATTCTCGCAGCCCCAAGGTGGCCAAGTTTGGCGGGTTTTCTATTGTTGCAACAAAGTCGCGTTTGCAAACTCTTTCCTTGGCTGGAGTAAGAACAGTCACCCCGCTGCTTGTTTGAACTACCCAGTGGAGGTAAAATCAGAACCCTATTGAGCCCACTGAATCACAATCCCTGAGGATGGCTCGCCATGAGGGTGGTTCGTGCCGGTAGCGACAAGCCGTCTAAAAGATGGCTCAACTCATACAGGGGCCTATAGCCATGTTGACTCGACTGAGAATTCGGAACTTCAAACAATTTGACGATGTGGACATCGAGCTTACCAAGACCGTTGTTCTCATCGGTCCGAACAACTAGGGTAAGACTACTGCCCTGCAAGCGATCGCCCTATGGGAAATTGGCGTTCGACGCTGGAACGAAAAGCGCATGGGCAAGTCTTCCCCAGAGAAACGCTCGGGAGTCACCGTCAACCGGCGAGATTTGGTTTCCATCCCCGTGCCCGAAGCAAATCTTCTTTGGCGGGATCTGCATGTGCGTAACATGGAAAGAATGGAGAACGGAGGGAAAAAGTCCCTAAAAACGAACAATATTCGAATCGAGATCGTCGTCGATGGAGTCAGTCGCGACAACCCATGGACGTGTGGACTTGAATTCGACTACGCAAATGAAGAATCGTTATACTGCCGACCACTACGGACGAACCACGAGGGAACGGCCCGAATGCCAGTCCCCGAGGAAGCGGGTAATGTGCAAGTTGCTTTTCTTCCACCGATGTCTGGTCTTGCCGACCGTGAGTTTCTCAAGCAGCCCGGAGAGATTGGCGTTCTTATCGGCCAAGGACAGACCGCACAAGTGCTTCGGAATCTCTGTTTTCAGATACACCAGCAACAGAACCCTCCGAATCACTGGAAGGATCTGGTGGATCACATCAAGTCGCTCTTTGGCGTGGACATTCTGCCTCCGCAGTACATTGCCGAGCGCAGCGAAATTGCAATGTCTTATTTTGATCAACGTAAAAATGCACTTGGATTGTCCTCGTCAGGACGTGGATTGCAGCAAACATTGCTGCTGCTTGCCCACCTCTATGCCAACCCAGGTGCCGTGCTACTTCTTGACGAGCCGGACGCACACCTAGAAATCTTAAGGCAACGCCAGACGTACAACCTCCTCATTCAGGTCGCCCAGCAACAAGGTTCGCAAATCATTGCCGCCAGTCATTCCGAAGTTGTGCTCAATGAAGCCGCGGGTCGCGACGCAGTCATCGCTTTCGTTGGGAAACCGCACCGTATTGATGACAGCGGCTCCCAAGTTCTCAAGTCCCTAAGGGACATTGGGTTCGACCAGTATTATCAGTCGCAGGAAATGGGCTGGGTGCTGTATCTGGAGAACTCTACCGATCTTGCAATTCTCCAGGCTTTTGCGAGATTACTTGACCACAAGGCCCAATACTGCCTCGAGATGCCCTTTGTTAAATACGTCGAGACCAATCTGCCGCAGAAAGCCCGCGAACACTTTTTCGGTCTCCAGGAAGCCATGGCCGAGTTGGTAGGGATCGCGATCTTTGATCGTTTGGACCGTGACCTACAGACACACCCTGCGCTCAAAGAAATGATGTGGCGTCGCCGAGAAATCGAAAACTACTTCTGTACGGAAGAAGTGCTTCTTGCTTACGCAGCACACGACTTGCCTGAAGACCTTTTCGGAATTGCTGGAAGGGACCAGCGCAAGCATGCCATGCGGGAGGCCATCGACGAAGTGACCGCCGCCCTGAAAACGCTCAACAAGCCCGATCCCTGGTCGACCGAAATTAAAGTAACCGATGATTTTCTCGATCCACTTTTCCGGACATTCTTCACAAAATGCAGATTGCCATTGCAGTTGAGGAAATCCGATTACCACATTCTTGCCAGCCTAATGCCAAGAGCGAAGTTGGCTGCCGAGATTGTGGAGAAGTTGGACGCGATTGTCGCCACGGCCGGCCAGGCAAAGCCCCGCACTTGAGAACACAAACTCCGGTCCTAAGGCAGTAAGAAAAACTCACGCGGAAACGCGGATCCACTCGGGGGGTAGAAAAACATTTTCTCGATGATCTTACGGGACCGTTGCGGGCGGCAGCCGAACCCGCTATAATTTTTGGTTCTTTCCACAAACTTTACAAGGAGAACGACAGTGGCGATTCGTGTTGGTATCAACGGCTTCGGCCGTATTGGGCGGCTTGTGTTTCGACGTTTGGCAGAAAATCCCGGCTTGTTTGACGTGGTGGGCATTAACGACATCACCGACACCAAGACCTTGGCCTACCTGCTGAAGTACGACAGCGTACACCGCCGCTTTAATGGCGAGGTCTCTCACGATGCGGAGAGCATCACGGTCAACGGCAAGAAGATCAAGGCGATGGCCATCAAGGATCCGGCCACGCTGCCTTGGAAGGACCTGGGCGTCGACGTGGTTGTGGAGAGCACGGGCATTTTCACGGCTCGCGGCGGCAACGGCAAGTCTGGCTATGCCTCGCACGTGGAAGCCGGCGCGCGGAAGGTCGTCTTGAGCGCACCAGCCAAGGATGAACCCGACCTGACCTGCGTGCTGGGCGTGAACGATGACCAGCTCAAGCCCGAGCATAAGTACATCAGCAACGCGAGCTGCACGACGAACTGCCTGGCCCCCGTGGCCAAGATCTTGCAAGACAAGTTCGGCATTGTCCGCGGCTTGATGACCACGATCCACGCCTACACCAACGACCAGCGGGTATTGGATCTGCCGCATAGCGATCTCTATCGCTGTCGCGCGGCCGGCTTGAACATCATCCCCACGAGCACCGGCGCGGCCAAGGCCGTGGGGCTGGTCATTCCTGCGTTGAAGGGGAAGATGACCGGTATTTCGATGCGCGTTCCGGTTCCCACCGGCAGCGTGGTTGATCTGGTCCTTGAGACGGCGAAGCCGGTCACGAAGGACGCTGTCAACGCGGCCATCAAGGAAGCCGCCGAGGGGCCCATGAAGGGCATTCTCAAGTACACGACCGACGCCATCGTTTCCAGCGACGTCATCGGCGACTCGCACAGCTCGATCTTCGCCGCCGACCAGACCATGGTCCTGGCCGACACGATGCTGAAGATCATCTGCTGGTACGACAACGAGTGGGGCTATAGCTGCCGCACCGTCGATCTGATCGAGCGCCTAGGCAAGATGTAAGCAGTGCCGCTGAAGTAGCACGGGCCTCTTACGTGCGTTTCGCGGCTATTGGGAGTTCGCCCCTCCCCTCTCCCAAAGGGAGAGGGGAGCCTTACTCCACGATCGCCAGGATCTCGTCCTCGCTGAGGATCAACAGATCCTGCCCGTTGATCTCGACCTCCGTGCCGGCCCACCGCTGAAAGAGGACTCGATCCCCCTCGCTTACCTGATGAGGGATCCGGCTGCCTGAAGAAAGCAACCGCCCGTCACCTACCGATAAAACACGACCCTGATGTGGTTTCTCTCGCGCTGCGTCAGGCAGCAGAACCCCACCTGCGGTCATTTCTTCGGAATCGAGCCGTTTAATGACCACTTTGTCGTCCAGGGGAACAACCTTCATGTTTTATCGACTCCGGAGCCTTGCGGCAGACCCGTTGGAGTCTGGCGCTGATCGTTGTAGACTATCATTATCTCATGCTTCCCCCGGTGCAACAAGATCCGGGCCAAACGCAAACCCAAGTATACTGCTCGCGGTTGAGACTGACACTA
>JANXQG010000540.1 GCA_025356915.1 Planctomycetota bacterium
TTCCGAAAACCCGACACTTATTGATTCGCCGGTCCTTAACAACCTCGCTTGCGCTCGGGTTAGTGTCCGTCTCGACCGCGAGCAGTACCAGTGACACCGGGGTAGTATCCCCGGGCTGCGGGCAAGTGTCAAGCAGGTGGACACGGAACTGCAAAGTCCGGTTGTGGCATCCCCACGTAAGGCAGAGCGAATAAATAACCCTTACAATTGAAATCCACCCTAATTGACGGGTTGGACGAAGTTTTACGGACAAGATCGCACAAGTCGTTATCAATGAATCACTTAGAGCAATGGAATCTTGAGCCGGTTGCTAGCGATACAAGCAGCTCACTTTTCGCAAACCGAACGCTCACACTACTTTAGAACCATCTTTTTGGCCTGCGATTGACGTTGGTAAAGAAACGGCTAAACTTGGACGATCTTCCCTGCATATTGTGGTTCTCTTAACCTGCGTATACAATATGTAGTGTAGGATGCCTGTGCGATCAGTCTTTTCTCTATACTGATGTATATCTGTTTTGGCAAGGATTTATAGCCATTAATTCACGAAGAATGAGGTTCCATAATGGATTCCATGGAAAGTGAAACCATCCAGTCGCCCGTAGTCCCTGCAGACCGACCCTCGGTCAGATCGTCGCGAACCCCCACTCTGGGCTTGACGATTGAACCGACATTCTGTCCGGTGGACGTGGCGGAACCGTATGACACGGTTGAGTGGGAAATGCGGACTGCTGCCATCAAAGGCGAAGGCGGCGAGGTTCTCTTCGAGCAAAAAGAGTGCGAAGTTCCAGTATTCTGGAGCCAATTGGCAACGAACGTCGTTGTTAATAAGTATTTTTACGGAGAAAACGGCACCTCGGAACGGGAGCGGAGCGTGCGAGGGCTTGTCCACCGCGTCAGCCGCACGATCGCCGATTGGGGCCTGCAAGACGGTTATTTCGCCTCGGCGGGCGACGCCGAGAATTTCTACCGCGACCTGTCGTGGCTGTGCATTCATCAATACGCCTCGTTTAATTCTCCGGTCTGGTTTAATGTCGGCCTGTTTCACCAGTACGGCGTCAAAGGCGCTATGTGCAACTGGCACTGGGATGCCAAGCAAAACAAGATCGTTCAGCCGGAGAACCCCTACGAGTTCCCCCAGGCTGCGGCCTGTTTTATTCAGAGCGTCCAGGACAATATGGAAGACATCATGGAACTCGCCCGCAGCGAGGCCATGTTGTTCAAGTTTGGTTCGGGCACCGGTACCGATCTGAGTACGTTGCGTTCGCATCAAGAGAAGCTTTCGGGCGGCGGCAAGCCGTCGGGGCCGCTATCGTTCATGCGCGTCTACGACCAGATCGCCGCGGTCGTCAAGAGTGGCGGCAAGACCCGCCGAGCTGCCAAGATGCAGTCGATCAAGGACTGGCACCCGGACGTCATGGAATTTGTCGAATGCAAGAACCGCGAGGAGAAGAAGGCTCGCACGCTGATTCAGGAAGGCGGTTACCAACCGACCGAAGCGTATGATTCGATTCTCTTCCAGAACGCGAATCTTTCGGTCCGCCTGAGCGACGAGTTCATGGAAGCCGTCACGGCCGACCAGCAGTGGACGACGCACTGGGTGACCGACCCGAACAAGGCCGGCCCGAGCTATCCCGCCCGCGACATGCTCAACCGCATAAGCCAAGCGGCCTGGGCCTGTGGTGATCCGGGCGTGCAGTACGACACGACGATCAATCGCTGGCACACTTGCCCGAAGTCGGGGCGGATCAACGCGTCGAACCCGTGCTCCGAGTATATGTTCCTCGATGACACGGCGTGCAACTTAGCCAGCATCAACCTGATGAAGTTCCGTGGCGTGGATGGCACGTTTGATTTTGAGCGATTCAAAGCGACCTGCCGACTGGTGTTCATTGCCCAGGAGATCCTGGTCGACCACGCCAGCTACCCGACGCCGCGGATTGCCGCCAACAGTCATCGTTTCCGACCGCTGGGGTTGGGCTACTCAAATCTGGGCAGCCTGATCATGACCAGCGGCCTGCCGTACGACTCCGACGAAGCCCGCGGACTTTGCGGAGCGGTGACGGCCCTCTTGCATGGGACGGCCTGCCGCACCAGCGCCGAACTGGCGGCCGCAGTCGGGCCTTTTGAGGGTTACGAAGAGAACCGCGAGCCGATGCTTCACGTCATGGAAATGCATTGGGAGAAGGTCGAGCAGATCAAAAATTGTCCCAAGTATCTACAAAACGCCGCCCGGCATCTCTGGGACGAAGTACTCGTCAGCGGCCGCCGATTCGGCTTCCGCAACTCCCAGTCGACGGTCCTCGCGCCCACCGGCACCATCAGCTTCATGATGGATTGTGACACCACGGGCATCGAGCCTGACATTGCTCTGGTCAAGTACAAGCAGCTTGCCGGCGGTGGGATGCTGAAGATCGTCAATCAGACGGTGCATCTGGCCCTGAAAACCTTGGGTTACTCCGATTCGCAGATCGAAGCGATCATCAAGTTCATCAATGCGGAGGACACGATCGAAGGTGCTCCGGAGTTGACGCCGGACCATTTGCCCGTGTTTGATTGTGCGTTCCAGGCGTCGCACGGCACGCGATCGATTCCGTGGAAAGCCCACATCCGCATGATGGCGGCCGCGCAGCCGTTCATCTCCGGGGCGATTTCCAAGACAGTCAACATGCCCAAGGATGCCACGCCCGAAGACGTCGGCCAGGCTTACATGGAAGGGTGGCGGCTGGGACTGAAGGCACTGGCCATCTATCGCGACGGTTCCAAGGAAGTGCAGCCGCTCTCGACGAAGAAGGCCGAGAAGGTGGTTGAGAAGGTGGTCGCCCGTCCGCGACGCGAGCGTCTGCCCGACACACGGCAGTCGATCACGCACAAGTTCAACATTTCAGGCCACGAAGGCTACATCACCGTGGGCCTCTATCCGGATGGCCGGCCCGGCGAACTGTTCATCACCATGGCCAAGGAAGGCAGCACGATCGGCGGCCTGATGGATTGCTTCGGTACGGCAGTATCGATGAGCTTGCAGTACGGTGTTCCGCTGGAGGTGTATGTAAACAAGTTTTCACACACCCGCTTTGAACCTTGGGGCTACACAAAGAACCCGGATATCAAAATCGCCAAGAGCTTGGTGGACTACATCTTCCGCTGGCTGGGGATCACTTTCTTGCCGGACTACACTGAAATGAACAAGGCCGTGCCCGTCTCGCCCGCCGAAGCCGGCAATTCGTCGCATGGCACCGTAGGAGAAATCGAAACAGAGAGTCGGCCCGTCGCCATGAAGGTCGGCGGGCCAAACAGCGGGCAAGGAGCTTCCAAGTCGCAGACCCCAGGGGTTGCCAACAGCACCAACGGTGCCCATGTAGCCAAGGACACCCCTCCTAACGGCAATAGTAATGGATTGCAGGGTACCAACGGAACCAACGGGAACGGCACCCATGGTCTTGGTGTCGCAGTGGTGAAGAAGCCCGCGACGGCAACAGCCGCAACGCGGATCGCGGTGGGTAGCGATTCTCAGGCCGCGATGGTTGCCCGGCACGAGCAGTTTGCCAGCTTTCAGGCCGACGCCCCGAGTTGTGATCGCTGCGGAGCCATCACCGCCCGGGCTGGAAACTGTTACCTGTGCTACAACTGCGGAAACAGTATGGGATGTTCGTAGCTGTTAAGGGGGAGGGCTGTAACTGATATTGCCCGCATGAGTCTCCGTGAGGTATCCTGTTGTCGCAAGGCACCTCGATTTCAGAAAAACTTGTGAAAAAAAGAATCGTCATGCTGGTATCCAGCGATCCCGATTCTGATCCGCGGATCGACTGGGAGGCTCGCTATGCGCCGCCGGAGTTTTTCGTTACGGCGATGGGGGTGTGCGGGCCTTTGGTCACGGAACCCCAGCAAGAAGTGCGGTATGGTTACGCGATTGTGCGTCTGGCTCGCGATGGTCGAGGGTGCGCGGACTTTCTCTTGAGAGCGGCGGGCCTAATGGTTCCCGCATGGCTGCGGATTATTCTGGCCGTACTGCTGCTCCCTTTTGCGGTCGTTGTGGCGGTCCTGGAATTGTTGCGCCGCAGCGTCAAACGGCGAATTGGGAAGTGGCCGGTCTATGAATGGATGCGGCATTCCGCACGCGTTGCCCTGACGTTCCTCGGCGTTCGAATCCCAATCAGCTTTTTCAGGCATGTGGTCATCGCATCGGCAGCTCTCTGGCGAGGTATTGTCGCTGAGCGTCTCGACGAGCAATCCATCGTCCACTGCAACGACCTCGATACCCTCTTGGTCGGCGTAATGGCCCAGCGAGCGTACGGCTGCAAACTAGTCTATGATTGCCATGAATTCTTGCCACATGCGTGGCCGGATGCGACCCGCTGGAACCGCTGGTTATTGGGTCGGTATGAAGGCTGGCTCATTCGTTTTGCAGAGAGCGTTTTCACCGTCAACCCCTTGCTCGCCGCCGAAATCATGAAGGCCTACCGTGGCATTGAGGTGCAGTCGGTGCCGAACGCTGAACCGCTCCATGAGGAATGGGCTGGTTCGATCGGCGTTGCCGAGAATGACCGCGAGAGGCCGCTGGAGTTTCTCTTCCAGGGAGGATTTGGTCCGGGTCGTGGCATCGAAGAACTGATCCGCGCATGGCAGGCGATCGACCCCAACGATGCGGTACTGTTGCTACGCGGCAATGACCACGTACACAAAACAAGCTGCGCTAGCCTGGCCGAATCGTTGGGTCTGAAAGACGTCAGTGTCTTCTTTCCGCCACCGGTGCGCGAGAATTGTCTCATCGCGACTGCGGCCAAGGCCGATATCGGCGTCATTCCCTACATGCCAACCATCCTCAATTTCCGCTATTGCTGTCCGAACAAGCTTTCGCAGTACATGCAGGCGGGCTTGCCTGTCATGGCCGGCAATACGGCTTATGTCAGCCAAATACTGGTTGAATCCGGGGCCGGATTATGCTACGATCCGGCAGATCCGGAATCGATCGCAAGCACGGTCCGTCGACTGGTGCAGGACGAGCCGCTACGGCGACGATGCCGGCAAAACGCCGCACGCTTCGTGCGCGAGACCTTTCACTGGCAAGCACAAAGCAAGCCTCTGTACGAGGCATATCGTCGTCTGGCCGCTTCGATGAAAGTTCAACAGGATTATGCGGATTCTTTGCAGAACGAATTTCAATCCGTTGGAACGGAATGAATTTCGTTCCACGAAAGCAACCGGAAACTAGCGACATGTGCGGGATAGCGGGCGTGTTTGATATTTCTGGCTGCCGGGTCGATCGACTGGAAGCCCGCTTGCGACACATGAATGTCGTGCAGCAACACCGCGGCCCGGACGGCGAAGGTATATGGACAAGCCCCTCCGCTTGCGCGGGATTGGGCCACGTTCGACTCAGCGTCGTCGATCTGGAAGGCGGTGCCCAGCCGATGGTCAGCAAGGAGGCCGGGCTGACAATCGTCTTTAACGGTGAAATCTACAACTTTCGCGAGTTGAGGGCGCAGCTTGCCTCGCGCCACGCCTTCACGACCCATTCCGACACCGAGGTCATCCTCAACGGCTACCGCGAGTGGGGTACCGCTTGCGTGGAACACCTTCGCGGGATGTT
Organism: Planctomycetota bacterium; assembly: GCA_025356915.1. Lineage (GTDB taxonomy): Bacteria > Planctomycetota > Planctomycetia > Pirellulales > Thermoguttaceae > JANXQG01. The sequence continues at coordinate 5,591 of JANXQG010000540.1, forward strand.
CTCCTTTGCCATCTGGGATGAACGAAAACGCGCGCTGTTCCTGGCCCGCGATCGCTTCGGCATCAAGCCGCTGTACACGACCTGGGTTGGGGATCGCTTCTATTTTGCGTCGGAAGTCAAGGCATTGCTTCCTTTTTTGCCTGATGTGCGCATCGATTATCGGGGGCTTCGCGATTACCTCACCTTCCAGTTCTATCTCCAGGGAAAAACGCTTTTTCGAGATGTTCGCGAGCTTCCCCCAGCGACCTTCTGCTTGGTCGAGTCTCAGGGCGAGCGAGCCACGACCTATTGGCAAGTGCATTATGAGCCTGATTTAGACCATGCCGACGGCTGGTTCTGCAATCGTTGCTCGGAACTGATGGAAGACTCGGTCCGCGCGCATCTGGTGGCCGACGTACCGCTGGGAAGCTATTTGAGCGGTGGGATCGATTCCAGCGCGGTGGCCGCCTTGGCCAGCCGCCTGCAAGGCGGAGGCGAATTCATGGGATTTCACGGCCGCTTCAACGAAGGACCTCGCTACGACGAGAGTCCCTATGCCCGCGATCTGGCCCGGCAGGAAGGCATTCTGTTCCGCGAAACGACGATATCGAGCCAGGATTTTTTCGAGGTCTTCGATAAAGTGATCTATCACTTGGATTGTCCCGTTGCCGGTCCCGGCTCGTTTCCACAGTTCATGGTTGCACAATCGGTCAAGGGCCATCGCAAGGTGGTCCTCGGCGGTCAGGGGGGTGACGAGATCTTCGGCGGATATGTCCGCTACCTGATCGCCTATTTTGAACAATGCCTCAAGGGCGCCATCGCCGGCGTGCCCGACCCCTCCAAGTTCATCGTCACCTATGAATCGATCATTCCCAACTTGAAATCTCTCCGTGGATACGAGCCGCTGATGGCCCACTTCTTTGGTCAAGGAATGTTCGATGATTATGACAAACGCTATTACCGGCTCATCGACCGCTCGGGTTCGTTGGGCAAGGAAATCCGCTGGGACAGCTTTCCGGACTACGATCCCTACGATTCTTTTCGAGAGGTGTTTTTCGGAAATCGCATTGGCCGCCAGTGCTACTTTGATAGCATGCTCCATTTCGACTTCGTCACGTTGCTTCCAGCCCTGTTGCAGGTCGAAGACCGCATGAGCATGGCGCACGGCGTCGAATCGCGCACACCGTTCCTTGACCATCCGCTGGTCGAATTTGCCGCGACGATCCCCGCGAACGTAAAGTTCAAGGATGGCGAACTCAAGCGACTGCCGAAAAAGGCATTCAGCCACCTGCTGCCCGCGAGCATC